>JAYVJH010000122.1:0-4040 GCA_043769455.1 Runella sp.
GCGTACAGCCTGTACTTGAGCCAGGCGAAATACACGAATATGTGTCGGGCTGTAATCTGCAAACCAGTATGGGCAAAATGTTAGGAACTTACCAGATGGAGCGGCTCATAGATGGCAAGTTATTTGATGTAACAATCCCTGAATTTACAATGATTCCGCCTTTCCAGCTCAACTAAACGATGCTCATCAAATCATTACTTTCGTACCTCTTTACTGCTCAAAACCAGCATGGCCTCCACTCGCCATTTGTTTATGATTTATATTCAAAAACAATTCGTAAAGACAATTCAGAGCCTGTTTTTGAGTCTATCTCGGGCGTTCGTGCCGCCATGTTTGGCAGCCGTCGGTCAATACAAATAACCGACTTTGGGGCAGGCTCAAAAGTCAATCAAGCTACTGTTCGGGACGTTCGAGACATAGCCCGACATTCAGAAAAACCCCCCAGATTGGGTCGGCTTTTTTATAGATTGATTCAACGATTTGAACACCAAACTATTTTTGACCTTGGTACTTCGCTTGGACTAACGACTCTTTATTTGGCTTCGGCCAACGACAACGGTAGGGTTGTTACGTTTGAAGGCTGCCCTCAAACAGCAGCCATAGCCAGTGCTAATTTTGAGCAGCTAAAACTTAAAAACGTAGAAATGATAATCGGAAATATTGATGAGACGCTCCCGCAACAAGTAGCGAACTGCGAAGCGATTGACTTTGCGTTTTTTGACGCCAATCATCGCTACGAGCCAACGATTAGGTACTTTGAGACTTGCTTAGAAAAAGCCCACGAAGGTAGCTTATTTGTGTTTGACGACATTCACTGGTCTCACGAGATGGAGGCCGCATGGCAAGTCATCAAAGCACACCCGTCGGTAATGGTTACCATTGATTTGCTGTGGGTGGGGTTGGTGTTTTTTAGAAAAACACAACCCAAACAAGATTTTACACTTAGGTTTGGGTTGTGGTAAAACTAATATTTCTTTGTTGTATCCCGATAGATACTTATGATTAGGTCTTTTAGCTTACTTTTCCCATCACATATAGTTCTGCGAGCGTGGGAGATGGACTTCCGCCCTTTTTCTCTAACGTTACTGCAAAGGCATCGGCACGGGTAGCGAGTTTCATTTTTTGAAGTGAATCATTGACATCAAATACTCCTAAATCTACTGGTTTGCCGTCGACCAATGCCCAAAGTTGGTATTGCTTGTCGGAGGCTGGTGTTGGCAATGAATTTACGCTGAGGCTTACCTCCTTGGTAGTAGCATTCCAGACTACTCTGACAGAGCTATTGGGCGATTTGTCCAAACCTTTGAGGGTTACAAACTGGTTATCGGCCTTGTTTAAGGTTGCTATGAGGCTCGATTTCTGGTTTAACTCGGTCGATTGTAGTGCTATCGTTGAGTTTAAGTCTTCTATTTTTCCATTAGAATATACCCCAAAACCTACCATAACTACCACTGCTGCTGCGGCCACCCAACCCCACTGAAACGGTTGTTCGGTGGTTTTTGTCTTTGAATTAAGTGCAATAATCGGTGTTTCTGTCTCTACGTCCGTTTCTGGGGCTTCGTCCTTGATTTCTAATTGTGCCATCAGCTTTGCTTTCATACTTGCGGGTGCTTTGACGGCCTCGGCCATAGTAAAGCGTTCGATTGCAATTTCAAGGCTATTTAGCTCGGCTTGCAGCTCGGGGTATATTTTAGAAAGGCACTCTACTTCTCTACGTTCCTGGTCTGAAACGTTACCACTCAGATAATCTTCTAAGACACCCGACTGTATATATGTTGTTGTGTTAATCATTGTCCAAAAATTTTTCTTAAATCCTGTAATGCTGACCTGATGCGCGTCTTGACCGTTCCGAGTGGCATTGCCAGTTCTTTTGCGGTTTCTTCGTGTGTGTAGCCACCCCAATATACCATCTGAATGAGTTGTTGTTGTTCGGGTTTCAAACGTCCAACAACCTGTTGTAAGTCTGATACTTGCCAATCTTCCTCTGGTTTTTGGTCGCTTTCGATTGTATGTACGGAATCATCAAGGTCTTGGATTTCGAGCCGTTTGATTCGTAGATAATCAATCGTACTATTTCGGGCAATACTCAGCATCCAGGTAAAAAGTCGTCCTTTTCCTACCTCATATTGTTGTACGTTTTTCCAGATTTTGACAAATATTTCTTGTGCCAAATCTTGAGCTACGTCTTCATTGCGTACCATCTTTAACACAGCGCCGTAGATAGCATCTGAGTAGTTGTCATAAAGATAGTTGAATGCTTTGGTGTCTTGTTTTTTTAACATTTCCACAAGTTCACTCTCGGCATAGTGTAGTTTTTTTAGAGCCATACAGGGGTTTAATTGAGACACTAATATATACGTTAGAAACGGGTAATAATATTTTTTAACTATTTTTTTTGTAAAAATGTTCAAATCCCAAATCCAAAATCCATTAGTCAGTCGTAGATATGTGCAAATAAACGACCAAACAATATGAACAAAGCAATAAAAATATGTCTCTATTCGGCTGCTGCCTTGTTTGGTAGCTTTGTGGTATATGCCAACATAGAGCCTGCACCACTACACGCCAGAGCCGTGCCTGTAACAATGACTATATTGAGGGTAAACAATCAACTACCACAAGCTAAATATGACGAAGTAAGACGGAACATTGAAACAGAAACAGGCGTAACGGCTTGTGCTGCCAATGCCGAAAACAAAATTGTGAGTATCACGTTTGACCCCGAAAAAAGTACTGTTCTGGCTTTACAAGAAAAGGTTGCTCAAATTACAAAAAGTACAGTTGAAAAAGCTGTCTTTGAAAACGTATCATCGTCGGGGCCTCAATGTCCAGTCCCCCAAGAGTATATTATTGCCTTTGAAAGAGTCAAATATGCTTTTTGTTTCAGATAACAACTTTAAGTGCTAACGCACAATTAAAAGTTAAGAATGTAGAGCATTGGTTGTCAGCAAACTACATTCTTTTATTACACAAATAAATTTATCTTATTAAGTAGTTGAGCAAATTTAAGCACAAATATAAATTTAGATAAATTATTATAAATCAGCTATTTACCCAATCAATTATTCATAATTCTATATTACTATTTAGTTACACAATCTTATAGTTTCATTTATCTTTTCACTTTTTTTTAATCAATTACAAACCATGAAAAAAACATTTTTCATACTCACAGTAGGCTTGGCCTCTTTGATGATGAGTTGTGCCAAAGAAGACACAACTCCTGCACCAGTAGTGCAAACACTTTATGACCGCCTTGGCGGACTTCCAGCTATCTCGGCAGTGGTAGATCAGTTTATCTCTAACGTTGCCGCAGATCCTAAAATGTTGCGTACATTCAAGCCACTTTTGGAAGATGTAGGCAAAGGTAAAACAGGTGGCTTGACTGCCCTTCGCAACAACTTGATTGACCAAATTGGCGAAGCAGCCGGTGGCCCGTTGAGATACAAAGGTAAAGACATGGTAACTGCCCACAAAGGTATGAATATTACCGAAGATGAGTTTGGCGCATTGGTCAATGACTTGGTGTTGGCGTTAGACAAATTTAAGGTACCTGCTACCGAAAAAGGTGAGTTGCTCAGTGTATTGGGTGGCATGAAAGGACAGATTGTAGGAAAATAATCACATTCGTAGAGGGGTCTGATTTGACAGCCGTACCGAGTTTTCGGTATGGCTGTTTTTTGTTTTAATTCTACCCTAATCTATTGGCTAAGACAAAAAATATTGTTAAGTTGTCGGAGAAGTACTTATTTTTACTCCCAAATCACGAAAACTATATGAAACTACGTCAAATCGGTATTGTTGTTACGCTACTTTTTGTTTGCTTTGGGGCTTCGGCGCAACAGTATATTATTCAACAACTTACTGGCAAACAGACCTTTAATACCCAGATTAGTACCATGACCGAAACCGAAAAAAAAGAATCGGGGGTGATGTTACAAAACAAGATTTTTATTGAATACGACTTTGACTCCACTGGGCGGCTGGCTTGTTTTGAGGGTGTCGTTAAGCGGGTGCATGTCAATGACAATAAAGCGGTT
>JAYVJH010000123.1:0-2797 GCA_043769455.1 Runella sp.
TCCATTCTGTAACGAACTCTTGAAAATTCCCACACATTTCCTGGCACTTTCTCTGAATTATAAACGGTTGGTACAGCCTTACGATAATCAATCAATTTGCGTTTTGCTCCTGTTTTTGCTTCAACTAAAATGTCGTCTGTGTTGAAAGTATAATTATTTTTGTCCTTCACGCAAAACAAAATAGGTTCGTACATAGAGCCATAATATTTTTTAGCTTGAACCCCTGAACTATCATAAGACCAAACAAGTCTTGAAAGAATTGTTAGTTTTTTGCGTAAGTGAATGTCAAAATATGGCATAAATTGAGTGGCTGTCATTACATAAAAACTTCCATTTGGTTTAAGTTTTTGAATACACAAGTCAAGCCATTCATAGCACCATCGTAAATAACTTTCTTCTGTGTCCCACTTTTCAATTTGTCCATTGAAATTTTTACCAATATTGTATGGTGGGTCAGCAAAAATCAAGTCCACAGAATTGTCTGGTAGCGTTTTTAATGCCTCCAAAGCGTCTGCGTATATTATTTTATGTTTGTTGTTACCTAATATTTCCATTTTGCAAAAATTATTATCTTAAATTTATGTCTATTTTTCTAAATATTTGTCGTTGGTACGCCGTCTAATAGCATGGTAAGTACCTATATCTTTCAAAAAATTTATTGTCCGCCACGCTCAGTGTCTTTGTTTTTGGTTGGTCGCCATGTGTTGTTGTAAGGATTGATGTCGGGGGTTTTGGTATTGGGGTCAATCGTTACAGACTTGAGCGGTAGCTGTGTTTTGCTTCTAAATCGCCAAGTACCACCTCTCTGCCAAATTTCTACGGGCATTTCGACACGTGTCTTTACTCCGTTCGATTCTTCGAGTTCGATGGTGGCAGGCAATGCCCATTGTTCCAAATTTTCGATTGTAATATATGCACCTTTTTCGGGGTTTTGGTCTATATACTGTACGTCTGTTACGGCTTGGTCGAGCTTATAGTTTTCATAAAACCAGCCTTTCCAAAACCAACTCAAATCTTCACCAGCGGCATCTTCGATTGTCCTAAAAAAATCTTGTGGTGTTGGGTGCTTAAAAGCCCACCGCTTGACATATTGCTTGAAGGCATAATCAAAACGGTCTTGTCCGAGTACAGTTTCACGTAATATTTTGAGGCCAAAATAGGGTTTAAAATAAGCGTCCCAGCCCAGATTTTGAGTTTGCAACACGTCTGGGGTAGTCATAATTGGTTCTGCCCCGTCTCTAAAAAGACTTGGGGCCATGTCGTGCATATTATCTGCTCGTTCACGGTCGTACTCACCTTTATTAAAATTGGTGGTTGAGAGTGTATTGATAAAAGTATTGAAACCTTCGTCCATCCACGCATATTTACGCTCGTTGCTACCCACAATCATCGGAAACCACGTATGTCCAAACTCATGATCGGTTACGCCCCAAAGACCATCTTTGCGGCTGCCACTACTACAAAACACAATACCTGGGTACTCCATACCGCCCACGCTACCAGCCACATTGGTAGCCGACGTGTATGGAAATTCCATGAGGTATTTTGAATAAAACTCAATACACCCTTTGACGTACTCAGTTGAGCGGTTCCAGCCATCGGGGGTGGCTGCTTCGGCAGGATAAACCGATTGCGCCAATGCCGCTTTGCCACTTGGTAAATTTATTTTGGCAGCGTCCCAGACAAATGCCCGAGAACTGGCCCAAGCCACGTCACGGGCGTTTTCACATCTAAACTTCCATGTTGTCATTCCTGACGTTTGGGGGCGGCTGTTTGTATTTTTAATGTCTTCTTTACCTCTAATTATGACCGTCCTATCGCTTTGTTTGGCTTCTTCCAATCGTTTTTGTTGGTTTTTGGTCAATACCTCTTCGGGGTTGAGCAACTGGCCAGAGGCTGCTACGATATGGTCGAAGGGAACGGTTATTTCGTAGTCAAAATCACCGTATTCTAAATAAAACTCACCTGCACCCAGATAAGGCAATACGTTCCAGCCCTCGATGTCGTCAAACACACAAACCCTTGGGTACCACTGCGCTATCTCATAAATAACGCCGTTTTTGGTAGGTAATTTTCCCATTCGGTCAGAGCCATCGGCTGGAATCTTGAACGAATAACTAATTTTGATTTTGAGTATGTCGCCATTCGCTTTCATCGGCTCAGTAAGTCTAATCTGTAGCCTTGTGTCGGTAACGATATAGTCTGCAAAAACGTATTTTCCTTTATTTTGAATAATTTGTACTGAACTAACCACACAACCACCCTCAAAACCTGTATTGCCATAACGACCACCACCAACGGGTGTAGTTTTGCCGCTTCGAGAATTGTCATTAAAAGCATTTTGGTCTAACTGCAACCATACAAAAGACAAGTTTTCGGGGCTGTTGTTGGTGTATGTAATCTCAACATCACCTTTGATGGTATTGGCGGGTTCTTCGAGCAGTGTTGCGACAATTTTATAATCGGCACGGTTTTGCCAGTAATTAAGCCCAGGTGCGCCACTTCCTGCTCTGGTCTCGCTACCTGGCTGATAGTTGAGTAGTGGGTGAAATAACGCATGGGCGTTGTATTTGGAAGTCCCTGTTTGGGCATTAGAAAACAAACAAAAACAAACACTAAAATACCCAACGAAAAATAATTTTGACATACGATTTATTGTATTAAAAAATAAAATTTGACCATTATTCTCAGATTTTGGATTTTTGATATTCAGTATCTGACATTTTTCAAAATACGTGGTTTTCAAACGACAAAGCAAAGTTATCATTACTTTGACAGTATTCTAAAAAAACACGTA
>JAYVJH010000124.1:0-9191 GCA_043769455.1 Runella sp.
TTTAGCCTCCGAATCTAATATTGGTGTATTTACCCGTCCCATAGAGCAAAATTACAAAATAATCTAAACTAATTATAATGACCTACTTATAAGCCAAATAGCCCTACAACCTCACTTGATAGTTAGTAGCTCGGCCGCTGCCTTTTGAAATTATTATTTGTTTTTCGATTAAATCTTGCAAATCACGGGTGGCAGTGGCTTTTGAGGTTTTGGCAATGGCTTGGTATTTTCGGGCATTGAGGCCGCCTACAAAATCGGCTTCGCCCTCGTCTAACATTCGCCTAATTACTTTTTGCTGACGGTCGTTGAGTATGTCTTTATGGCCGTCAAAAAAACGAGTTTTCTTCAAATAAAAATCTATTTCTACCAAAAAATCTTGTTGTGCTTCCAAAATCGTGTTGCCAAAATACAGTATCCAATCGTTAATATGATTACTTCTTTGCGCTTTTTGTAGTGCCTGATAATATATACTTTTTTTTGCTTCGATGGCGGTCGATAAACTCATTAAAATAGGTCGTTTGAGCGACTGAGCGAGTGATTTTTCGGCGATAATCCTACCAATTCTACCATTGCCATCTTCAAAAGGGTGAAGGCTCTCAAAGTACAAGTGAGCAATTGCCGCTCGAATAATTGGGCTGGTGATTTCGTTTTTTGAAGTATTGAACCAATTTATAAAAATCGTCATTTGGTCTGGGACAGTTACTGATGGTGGGGCTTCAAAATGTACTTTTTCTTTACCCATCGCTCCCGAAACAATTTGCATCGGCTTGGTATGCGACCGCCACTGGCCTATTTCAATGTCATAATTGCCACGCATCAACAACCGATGCCAGTCAAAAAGTATATTTTCTGATAAATTAGCGTCAAAGGTCTCTCTTGATCTTATGAGTAGCTCGGCAATGCCTTCTGAGCGTTTGTCTTTGATGATGAGGCTGGGTGTAGAAAATCCCAAGTTCTTTTTGATAGACGAAACCACATCGGCACGGTTTATCAATTCGCCCTCAATGGCCGAAGTCTTGATAGCCTCCTTGACCAACAACGTAATGATAGATTCATCTTGGTTGCCTTGCGAGAGTCCGCTCATGTAGCCCGAGCTTTGTCCTGCCCGCTCCATGAACTGCATATCTATTTTTTCAAACAAGCTTTTATCATATTCAAATACAGGCCACTCGTCCTATTGCCAATTATAAACCTTCATGAGCCGATTGTTTTGATTATTCGGCTCAAATATAATTGTTTTTTGAGCCGAATACGGTTTTTATTCTTTCAACTACCTCTACGAGCGTGGCTTTGGTACAGGCAAAATTGAGCCTAAAAAAACCATCACCATCAAATGTTTTGCCTGGCGACACTCCCACACCTGCGGCTTCGAGGCGTGCTATATAATCGTCAAAACCTGCCTCACGGGCATCTATCCAAGCCAGATATGTACCTTCGAGAGGCTGCATCGACAAGCCTTCTGTGTTGTTTATTTCGGTCAAAAGATAGTCGTGATTGGCTTTGAGATAATCTAATAAATCGCTGTGCCATTGGTCGCTATCTCGGTAAGCTGCCAGTGCAGCCTCAAACGAGTAGGGCGGAATCATGGGCATGAGTCCAGCTTTTTCTTGAATAAACTTTGCTCTTAGTTCGTCGTTGGGTATAACTGCAAACGAGCAACCCAAGCCCGCAATATTAAAGGTTTTGCTGGGTGAAAGTAATGTTATAGAGTTTTGCTCGACCTCGGGGCTGAGGGTGGCTATCGAAATATGGGGTTTAGAGTCGTCTAATATCAATTCGCAGTGAATCTCGTCTGAACAAATCAGGACATTGTGTTTAAGGCAAATATCAGCAAATTGTTGTAGCTCGTCTTTGGTAAAAACCGTTCCGCCTGGGTTGTGTGGATTGCAGAGCAAAAACAGTTTGGTTTGTGGTGTAATGGCTTGTTCAAAAACTTTAAAGTCCACTGTCCAGCGGTTATCGACCAACACCATGGGTACTTTTTGTAATTGTCGTTTGGCGGCATTGGTTTCGAGCATAAATGGGTGATAAACTGGCGTAGTCATAATGACTCCATCGTTGGCTTGGCCAATAAACCTACACGCAAGCCCAATGGCAGGCACAAGCCCTGGCAAAAACACAAGCCACTCCTTTTTGATTGTCCAGTTATGTCGGTTTTGTAGTCGGTCAATGACTACTTGGTAGAGTTCGTCTGGGCAGCGAGAGTAGCCAAATACGCCATGTTGTGTTATTTTGTCTAAGGCCGATAAAATTGGTGATGCTGCCTGAAAGTCCATATCGGCCACCCAAACGGGTAGGACGTTGGGGTCGGTATATCTGTCCCATTTAAAACTATTGGTATGGCGGCGGTCGATGGATTGGTCGAAATTGGTCATGGTATAAAATTATGATGGTATTTTGAGAATGAAGTCTTCGCTCTGAGCGAAGACTTCATTTGTTATTGGTTGCAATTTAATAAATTTTGGCGAAGCCTTCGCTCAATAAAAAAAAGCACAGCAAATATTGCTGCGCTTTTCTAACCTAAAACCCCTATTACTACTACTTTACTTTACAGAAAGTATTTTGAACTCTGTGCGGCGGTTTTGTTGGTGTTCATTGTCCGAACACTCCGTACCATCGCCACAGTTGTTTAACAGTTCAGTTTCTCCATATCCGTTTGCTTCCATTCGTGAGGCGGCTATACCTTTGCGAACCAGGTAGTCAAAGGCCGCTCTGGCACGTCGTTCGGACAGCTTCATGTTGTAGCCATCGCTCGAGCGGCTATCGGTAAATGAGCGCAGTTCGATTCTGATTTCGGGACGCTCTTTCAAAAATTCAGCTACTTTGTTGAGGTCTGAGGCAGCATCTGGACGGATAAAATATTTATTTAAGTCATAAAAAATATTTTCGAGCGTAAATACGTCGTTCTCGCCATATACACTAAAATCTTTTTCTAATACCTTTGTTTTACTTCTTTTATTTTTACCAATTGTCTGGCGTTCTGTGGCGAGTTTATCGCCGTCTGTTCTGAGTGAATAGTTCTTGCTTGGATCAACCTCAAACTCGTAGCCACCGTCTGCACCAGTTACTTGGGTACGTTCGTTGCCTGTTTTGTCGTCTTTGAGTGTTACTTTTACGCCCGCTTGTGGTTTTTGGTTTACTTCACGCTTCACTACGCCTCGAACGATGGTGTTCTCGGACTTGTCTAAATAAATTTCGATTTTCATTTGAGGGTTTCTCGACTGCGTGGCCGATGAGAACCTCGTACTGTTGGTTGCATAACCTTCTTTGACGGCCTTGAACTCGTATTCGGTGTTTGCATCTAAACAAATTTTAGTACTGCCGTCTAAGCCCGACTGTTGCATGTCTTGATTTACACCGTTCTTGATAACTCTAACATCTGCCCCTTCGATGGGCGAACCAGATTTGGCATCGTACACAACAACATTCAATGGACGACACACACGCTTGAAACTATAAATATTGTCGTCAGATACTCCTCGCTTTCGGTTTGAACTAAAATAACCAGTATTACGGTCTTTGTCGGTAATTATACCAAAATCGTCTTTTTCTGAATTGACGGGCGCACCCAAGTTTTCTATTCCTTTGTATGCAATTCCGTCTTTCATTTCGGCATAAAAAATATCTAAGCCACCCAGTCCTTCGTGGCCGTCCGATGCAAAATATAAATTGCCACCACCATCAATATAAGGAAACATCTCATTGCCTTCGGTATTGATTTCTTTGCCAAGATTGATGGGCGTACCCCATTGGCCTCCGTTATATTCGACTACATAAACGTCTGTGCCGCCATAACCACCAGGCATATCTGACACAAAATAGAGTTTACTGTCGTCGGGTGAGAGCGCAGGGTGGCCACACGAATAGTCGTTACTATTAAATGGTAGTTCTTTGACATTGCCCCAGTCTTTGCCTTTTTGGTCGGCTGTAAATAGTTTTAGCTTATTGATGCCTTCGCTACTTTTACGAGCCTTGCCGCTGTTGTAGTTGTTGCGGGTAAACAATATTTTGGAATAATCTTTAAAAAACGTAACGGGACCCTCGTGGTATTTGGTATTGAGAGTTCGGCTAAATCGTTCTGACTTTGTGGTTGGCATTGGCGAATCTTCTGTGGCCGATTTGGCAGCACTGGCTTCGCTGTCTCTATCGCCACTACTCAACGAAGCAGCGTTTGACGTAACTACTGCACTCTCTCTGATTCCTTTAAATGCCGATGTGTCTGGTGCAAAGTAAAGATCTAAAAACGGGGTCTGATTCCAACCAAAAACACGCTTGATAACACCTGATTCATTGCGAGCTGATACAAACACTAATCCTGTTTTGTAGTACATTGGGCTAAAATCGGCTTGCCGTGAGTTTATTGAAAGATAGTCGATTTTGTACATTGACGAATCTTTATAAAACCGATTCATGTCCATATAAGCCACCGTAAACTTGCGCCCACGCAAATCAGCACTTTGTAGGTCGCTGTATTTGCTCATTATTTTTTGGGCTTCTCGGTAGTTTTTGTTGCTGGCCAAGGCTTGGCCATAATAAAGGTAGTTGCGACTGTCCGCATCTGGATAAGCCTGTATTAGTTCTGCATAAACTCGCTCGGCGTTGCGGGTATCTTGTAGCTTTCGGTAGCAGTAAGCCAGTTTTTCGAGGGCTTCTTTGCGTTCTTCGGGGTTGTTTTTTTTGTCGGCTCGTACAAAATCTTCGTACATTCTGACGGCCTCAACGTAGCTGTAAGCATCAAAAGCTCGGTTGGCCGCTTTGAGCCGACCTATTTGGGCATTTGAGTTGAGCGCAATTAGGATTAGTATAAATCCAAATGCAAATTTTATTTTAGTAGTCATGTTCGTAATTGTTTTACGATTGAGTAATGTAGGTTTTGATAGTACATACACAATTTACGTGCCAAAATTACTTTTATGCTTTTTAAAACAAAAAATTTATTTTAATTTATTGATTATCAGTTACTTGATTTGAAAATTATTTTTATAAAATTTACACTATTTTCACTAACTTTAAACCGTTCATCTGCTCGTAAGCCAACTACCCACACAATTTTATGGTCAGATTCTAAAACCAATACCTCGGCTTTATTGCTTCTTGGTATTTTAAGGTCAATCAATAAATCGCTAATTTTTTTGCGCTTTCCAGCCATTCCCAGCGGACAAAACCAGTCGCCCGCCAGCCACGGCCTTACCGTGAGCGGAAAAATCAAGGAGTCAATATCTACAACAATACAGGTTTGGTCAGTTATCAAATCTATTTTTTTGTCAATTTGTTCAAAAACCAATTTGTCATTCAGAATAGGGTAGGAGGCTTTGTTGTCAATATTTTCAATAGTAAAACTTTCAAATAACTTCTTGGTAATAGGCGACAACACAAAACAATCACGGTCTTTGGTTACTGTGTGCGTTTCCGACATATATTGTTTGCCTGTTTCACAATCTCGATTTTGCCAAATTGCCGCACATTGCCCATAACTAAAACCCTGATTTTTAAGTATATAATTCAACAATTCAATAGGTTCGGGTTCTTTTATCAACAATTTAATAGAAATATTTTGACAATCAATGAGTAATAATTGCCGCTCGAAGTATTGACCAATGATATGCTCGGCAGCAGCTATTCGCTGGCTCATTTCATAAACTACACTTTCTGCTTTTGGGTTAATTTCTTTCAATATCGGTAATACTGACTTTCTAAGTTTATTTCGTTTGTAGTCGGTGCTGTTGTTTGAACTATCTTCTCGCCACACGATGTTGTTTTTGAGTGCATATACTTCTATTTTTTTACGATTGGCAAACAACATAGGCCGAATGATATAATTATTGCGAGCTACAATTCCATGCAAGCCCGCTAAACCTGTTCCACGGGCGAGGTTTAGCAATATGGTTTCGAGGTTGTCGTCTTGGTGGTGGGCAGTGGCTATGTAGTCGTAATTATGGTCGGTTCTGATTCTCTCAAACCACGTATATCGCAAGTCCCGAGCGGCCATTTGAGTAGATATGCCCTGCGTTTTGGCATATTGTTTGGTTTCAAATCTGTTTACGAAAACAGAAATACCGTTTTTGAGTCCATAATCTACAACAAGCTGTTGGTCGCCGTCAGACTCAGCCCCTCGCAACTGAAAATTACAATGTGCTATACCAAAGTCAATACCCGACTTGGCAAACAAATCAACCATAACCATCGAATCTACCCCGCCACTGACGGCTAATAGAACTCGACTGTTGGGTTTTAGCTTTATGTCTTTTTGGTAAATGAATGAATTGAATTGAGATAACATTTAGCCAATATAAAAGTATAGTAATTAGAGCCTGCAAGTTACTATATTTTTTATATTTGAAAATGATTTGGTTTCAATAAAGCTATCTTTTGCCGTGTCATTAGACTGATTAGCACATTTACTTATCTATTGTCTTTTTCTGTCGTTTATATGTCTTTTGGAAACGGGTCGGCCAACCCTTTTTTGGTTTTATATTGTGTCTGTTCGTTTTCCTGTAATAAACATTGTTCAAGGTCTAATATAATTTCTGCCTTGTCCATGTTTTGCCCAATAAAAACAAGTTCATTTTCTCTATCGCCCCATTGTTTATTCCATTTGCTTTCTATAAATTCTTTATTTTCGACAAATGATCCAAAAGTTATCCGTTCTCCAAAAGGCATACTTGCCCACCAAACACCTGCTTTTTCAAGTCGTGATGAGCCACCTGCTTGACTGAAATTTATTGCGTCGTCGGGTCGTGATGCCAACCAAAAAAGCCCTTTGGCTCTGATAATTCCGCTTGGATAATCATTGTTTAAATATTTCCAGAGCCGCTCGGGGTGAAAAGGTCTTTTATCTCTGAAAACAAACGATGAAATACCGTATTCTTCCGATTCAGGGGTGTGTGTGCCGCCTTCCAGTTCCTTTTGCCAACCTGCCGAAGATTGGGCTTCTTCAAAGTCAAAGAGTTTGGTATTTAATATCTCTTTGGGATCAACTTTACTGAAATTAGAGTTGATGATTTTTGCGCCAGGATTTAGTTTTTGTAGCGATGCTCTCAAAAGTCCTACGGTCTTTTCATCTACCAAATCTGTTTTATTCAAGATAATCACATTGGCAAATTCTATTTGGTCGGTCAGTAAGTTCACAATCGTTCTAAAATCACCCTCCATATCGGTGAGTTTGCGATCAACCAATAATTCATTTGTACCAAAATCATTAAAAAAATTGAAACAATCCACCACCGTTACCATCGTGTCGATATAACTAAATTTTGAAAGGTCAATACCGTTTTCTTCGTCCACAAAACTAAACGTTTGAGCCACAGGCACAGGCTCACTGATGCCAGTACTCTCGATGAGCAAGTAGTCAAACCGCCCTTCGTTGGCTAACTTTTCTACCTCTATCATTAAGTCTTCACGCAGTGTGCAACAGATGCAGCCGTTGCTCATTTCTACTAACTTTTCCTCTGTTCGCGAGAGTATATTTTGTTCGTTTACAAGCCTTGCATCTACGTTCACTTCGCTCATATCGTTCACAATAACGGCGACTTTCAAGCCCTCTTTGTTATGTAAAATGTGGTTGAGCAACGTTGTCTTTCCTGCTCCCAAAAAACCGCTCAATACAGTTACGGGTAATTTTTTTGTTATCATATTTGTTTGGATTATTTGATAATATTATTGAGATGTTGCCTGTCATAGAGCGACATAAAATTTTGTGGCATCATTTTTAGTTTATTTATTTAAAATTTTTAACATATTCAAGATACTTTTCCTTGTTTACAACTTTTTTATTCCAACAATCAAATAGCATTATATTTATTTTTTTGTCAATCATAGTTTGAATATTACCTCTAAATTGCTCGTAACTGTCATAATCGTTATGGGCAAGGGCATTTATTTTATTCTGAAAAAAACTCACAGGGTTTATCCAGTAAGTATTTCTGATAAAACGATTTTTGTCATCGCTGTTGCTTTCAATGCCATGCGCTGCATTTTTCATCATTTCATTTACCAATCCGCTTGACGAATTGCCAATAATATCATCGTCTATAATCGTGTCTTTTCCGTGCGTGGTGTTTGCCAGTTTTGGGTACAATACCAATAATCTGTTGCGAAGAGTATCGTTGGGTACGTCCCATAATTTATATGTTTCATCACGTTGTGCATTGATAAAGTCCGTCATATAGTTTGTGGGATATTTCAACGAAGCCACTTGATGAATACTACCAGGCAAAACGATGCAAAACAACAACCACAAAGCGACCATTTTTAGGGCTTGATCGGCACTTCCTTTTCCTAAAAGATTGATGAAATAAAAAACCGAAAACCACAACAGCACATAAACAACAATATAAGAAAACAGTTTTATGAATGCACCAAATTCATTTTGAAACGCCCCTGTCAAGATTGCATAAGGAAGCATCACAGTGAGAAGTACCATTATGAGCGCAAGAAAATAAAACGAAAACCGTGCAAATAGCCATTTTTGTTGTGAAATATTATTTACTTGTATCAGTTGATTAAAACCCAAATCTTTTTCTAATCCGCCAATGTTGAACAAAAGAACAATAATCAGAATGGGCAGTAAATAGAGTAAAATAAAACTAAAATCCAATGTGCCAGTTGTCAATCGTTCGGGATTTGCTATTTCTTCGGCAAGGTCGCTATCAAAGGTGCTGCTCCAGTTGGTTACTTGCTTGTAATATCCAAATTGTTCCGCTTGCCCAATGGTAAACGGCATCAATGCAGACGGTGCTTTTACGACCCTTGAAGGCGTGTTCCAGAGTACCCAAAAAGGCGTTGTGATATCCATCCATGGGCGGCCTTCGGGGCTTTTTTTTCCTTGGTCAAACAAATCCACAATTTTTTGTATATTTTTGGCATCTTCAGCCTTTAAGATAGTTATGGCTTTGTTGTGTTTCTCAAACAATTCGTAGCCATTTTGCAAACCATATACAGCCGCACCAACAAACAAAATTAACGAAACGGTTTTGAAAGTACTTCGGGCAAAATGCTTAAATTCATTTTGAATAACGACGATTATATTTTTCATACCAATTGTATTTTCTTTGCGGTAAGCGTTACGATTAAGGTTACCAATATTGTCCAAAATGCAAGGCAAACTATATCTATGAGGTAAAAGCCAAATGCAGTTCCAAAGAGCGGACTTTTATACTCAAAATCTTGTACAGATTTGTAAAAAGCGTTGT
>JAYVJH010000125.1:0-10903 GCA_043769455.1 Runella sp.
GTTAAATCATAGTGCCTTAGTAAGATACGTGCAAAGTAGGGGCATCGGCGAGGCCGTAGCTAACCACTATTTGAGGGAGGTGTATTTTCGGACTTCAAACGGAAGTATCGGGTACGGGGTTTCGATGCAAAACGATTTGGGAGGGTTCAACGTTCGGAGCGAATCTTACAAGTTTAAAACAGGGCTTGACAGCATTACGACCATAGCAGGAAACAACAACGAAGTAGTAAACCTTTTTGAGGGACAGTTTGATTTTTTGTCAGCTTGCGAGTTTTCAAAGGCATTAACGCCTCACGTTTGTTCAATCGTACTCAATTCAACCACAAACCTCAAACGTGTCTTATTTCGCCTTAAAATGGCCAAAAAAGTAAACTGTTTTTTAGACAGAGACAGTACAGGGTGCAAAGCGGTTGAGTTTCTGAAAAATAGTGGCGTAACAGTCAAAGACTATTCAGAAAAATATTACCCAAACCACAACGATTTTAACGAAATGCTAATAAACCGTATAGATTTCAAACAAACATGAAAACTATACGCAAAAGAATACTTCCGAATAATATCAGAACCCGTGTAGAAACATCAAAATACTAAAAACGTAAAAATCTCGAAACGTCTTTTTATAAAATGGTCTAAAAATCTCTTTAAAGTTGATTTTTAGACCGTTCTAATTGTTTTTGACAACTTTTATAGCTTTTGTTGTTCACTATCATTTTAGAACAAAAAGAAGCATATAATTACACAGTTTTAATATAAAATACTAATTATCAATATGTTATTACTAATAAATACACTTTTTGACAGTTCATAAACAAATAATAGATGCTAAAATAATGCGTAATCCGTCAAATTTTGCATCTACGCTTTAATACGGATTTCATACCCCTTGTGGCGTATTATTTACCTTTTTTTTACGTCCTATTGACTAATTAAACAAAAAATATGAAAAATATTTGTAAAAATTGTAGCAAGCAATTTGAAGCTGAACGCTCAAATCAAATTTACTGCTCGAATAGTTGTAAGAGCAAAGCCTACCAAAATAGAAAAAATGAAAAAGAAATTATAGCTATAAATTCGACTCCAGAAAAGATAAAAGTTAGTTTAAATAAGTATGAAGAAGTGATGAGATTGTTAAAAAAAATAGACAAAAATTCATATTGGACGATATTTGAATATTGCTTTTTTTTACAGAATGTTGATAGTAGTGTTTCGGCTCAATCTTTAATAATATTATTTGAATGTTTATATAAAGATGGTGAGTGTGAAGTTTATGATAAATGTATTGGAGACTTTGGTAAAGTATATTTTGAGAAATTTGAAATCGTAGAGTAAATACAAAGAATCGTAAAATATGATAATAAAAGAGGGACAAATTTTATACAAAAAAATAGCACGTTTTGTAGTATGTTTTGGCCATCTAAAAAACAAAAAACCCGCTCTACATTAAATAGAGCGGGTTTTTACGCACTTTCGTGACCCCTAGGGGAATCGAACCCCTGTTTAATCCGTGAAAGGGACTTGTCCTAACCGCTAGACGAAGGGGCCGACTGGTCCTACATTTCGTTTGCTGTTACAAATCGTGGTGCAAAAGTACGAGTATTTTTTTTTTAAACAAATTTCAAAACCATTTTTTTTAAATTTTTATTTTGAATCTAACACTCAATTCTTCCAGATTCTGTACTACTGCATCTAATAACTCAATACCTGATACTGTTCTTAATTGTTCTGATGCTCGTTCGGGGTCGCCTGGGATTAGTACTTGCTGGCCTTCTACGGCACGGGCGTTTCTGAAAGTCCGAATCCAGTTATCCATGTCGTTCTTGAAGTCTTGTGCTGGTCTGAAACCGTCAATGCTCATGGCTCCAAAAAAATGCCCTGTACCTTTACCGACCAACTGCGCCGAGGCGTTCATAAAACCAGCCGTGGCAAAGGGCGGCACCCAGGGGCCATAATTTGCACCTGACAATACCCCCGAGAATATATCGACAATAGCACCCAGCCCGTAGCCTTTGTGGCTACCATGCTCACGGTCTGAGCCAAGGGGTAGTAGTCCTCCACCGTTTTTGATGGCATTTGAGTCGGTCGTAACATTGCCGTTGGCATCTTGCGCCCAACCTGTTGGTGCTGGTTGGTTTTTGCGTTGCAATATTTCGAGTTTGCCATAAGCTACGGCCGTACTGGCAAAATCGGCTACGAAAGGTGGTTCTTCGTGGGCTGGCACTGCTACGGCTATTGGGTTGGTGCCAAGTAGATTGTCTAACGAAAAAGTGGGTGCTACGAGTGGTGCGGCGTTGGTCATGGCCATTCCTATCATGTCGTGTGGTAGGGCGAGCATGGCGTGGTAGCCTGCAATGCCAAAGTGATTTGAGTTCTGAACCGAAATCCAGCCAGAGCCTACATTTTTGGCTTTTTCGATAGCAATCGCCATTGTTTTGGGGCCAACCACCAACCCAACACCACGGTCGCCATCGACAACGGCAGTACTTGGTGTTTGGTGAACGATTTTTATGTCAGGCGTTGGGTTGAGCCGTCCGTTGTCAAAAAGCCGCACATAGCCAGCCAGTCGAGCTATGCCGTGAGAGTCCACGCCCCGTAAGTCGGCACTTATCAATACATTGGCAGCCAGTTGTGCATCAGATTCAGAAAAACCGATACTTAGAAAAATATTTTTAGTAAATTTGCGTAGCACCGCCGCTTGAAAAGTAGCCATAAGTAGTGAATAACGAAAAATGAATAGTGAATAACTTTGTAACTATTTAATAATCAAATATTTGAAAACAAGTCGAGTATAGTTTGTTCCTAAAAAATTACCCAACAAACTTGGTAAAACAGACCAGACACAAAGTTACAGATTTTTAAAATCACTCAATCAGCAATCTCCAAAATCACTTAGTAAATTATGCGTATCGATTCCCACCAACATTTTTGGATTTATGACCCACAACGCCATGATTGGATTACGAACAACATGGACGTGATAAGACAAAACTTTTTGCCCGATGATATATTGCCTATTCTCAAACTCAATAACATAGATGGTTGCGTAGCCGTTCAGACTGACCAAACTGAGGCAGAAACCGTATTTTTGCTGGCCTTGGCCGACAAATACGAGTCGGTCATCAAAGCCGTAGTAGGTTGGACAGACCTGACGGCCAGTAATTTATATGACAAATTAGAGTTCTTTTCGCAATACGAAACCCTCAAAGGATTTAGGCACATTGCCCAAACCGAAGCCAAAGACTTTTTAGCCCAACCCAATATCATCAAGGGCGTACAGCAGTTGGCTGCCTTTGATTTTACGTTCGACCTCTTGATAGCACCTCCACAACTCAAAGCCGCTTTGCAGTTGGTTAGAGCTTGCCCCAATGTCAAATTTGTGATTGACCATTTGGCCAAACCCTACATCAGAGAGCAAAAACTCAATACATGGTCGAATTATATGAAACAACTATCTGAAAACCCAAATGTGTATTGTAAAATTTCGGGTATGGTAACAGAAGCTGACTGGCTAAACTGGAAAAAAGAAGAGTTCTATCCGTATTTAGATGTAGTTTTTGAAACCTTTGGCACAGACCGATTGCTGTTTGGGTCTGACTGGCCAGTATGTTTGGTCGCTGCCGAATACGAACAGGTAATTGGAGCAGTCGAAAACTATATGAACGCTGTCGGGTTTTCGGAAACAGACAAAGTCAAAGTATTTGGGCAAAACATAATAGATTTTTATGGAATAGATTGATAAGTCAATGTGCCAATTACTTAGTAGCATACAAAAATAATTTAACAAAACAATAAACCCAAAACCAATGAAACAAGCCCCTTTTAAACTGATAACCACTACAATAATGGTAGCTTTTCAGTTTGTTTTTGTCAATAATTTATCGGCCCAAGAACCATTTGTATATGGCGATGCGCTGCCCGATGCTCCCGAACTGGCGGCCCGTGGTGAGTACAAGGTGGGCGTTCGTACCATTGATTTTGTGAATAAAAACCAGATAAACGTACTTAAATCAAAAGCGGGTATTGACCCAACTTACGACCGACCTCTGACAGTCGAAGTTTGGTATCCTGCCAGTTTATTGACCGATACAAAACAAACAATAGTCTATAACGAAGTGATGGGAATGGCCAACGATGCCAAACGGCCATTGATTCCGTTTACGTTTATGGGTAGGGCTGTGCGAGATGCCGCTCCCAAAACAACCGATGGAGCGTTTCCGCTTGTCATTGTGTCGCATGGTTATGTAGGTTCGAGATTTTTGATGACTTATTTGACCGAAAACTTGGCCTCAAAAGGCTATATCGTGGTGGCCATTGACCATACCGAATCTACATTTAGAGATGCAGCCCCGTTTCCGAGTACGCTACTCAATCGGTCGAAAGACGTGATTTTTGTACTCAATCAAATGGCTGAACTGAATAAATCTAAAAATGTCAATTTGTTGTCTGGACTGATTGATACCGACAACACAGCTCTCATTGGCTACTCTATGGGTGGTTATGGCGTGCTAAATGTAGCGGGGGCGGGTTATAGTGAGCAGGCAGGCAAGTTTTTTAGTACCATCACAGGCGGTAGCAAAGCACTCGACACTCGGCTTAATAACAATGCCGACTACAAGGCCAGTTTCGATGCCCGCATCAAGGCCGTAGTTGCTTTTGCACCTTGGGGCATGGAGCGGAGCGTGTGGGACGCTGAGGGTTTGAAAGGGCTAAAAGTACCTACGTTTTTTGTGGCAGGTAGTCAAGACGATATTTCGGGCTACGAAAAAGGTATCAAGGCCATTTATACAGGTGCTACAAATGCCAAACGGTATTTGCTTACCTACCAAAATGCCCGTCATAACATTGCCCCCAATCCACCACCCGTAGAATCGCTTAAACCTGGACTACATTTTGACGAATATTACAGATATGCCGAACCATCGTGGAACGAACGCCGCATCAACAACATCAATCAGCATTTTGTAACGGCTTTTTTGGGAATCCATTTGAAGAAAAAAGATTTTGGTAAATTTTTAGATTTAACCCCCAATTCCAACGAAAAAACGTGGACGGGCTTCAAACTGCGTTCTTCGACAGGTTTGGAGTTATTGCAAGCCACTGCCGAAAAGTAAGATGCAAGCACAGAAAGACCCGACATCAACAAAAAAAACACAAAAATAATAATCGTACATTTGCAACTAAACAAACTGCTAAGTAATGAATAGTGAAAAACAAATAACGAAAAATATTATAATTAGTTAATAACCAGATATTTAAAATAAATTAAAACATTGTTTATTTGCACACAACTACTTAATAAATGACAAAAAAAACTTCAAATAAAAATTTAACTCTTGCAAAAAACAACAAGAAAGACGAATTTTATACGCAACTTTCTGACATTGAGAAAGAGCTGAAACATTACAAAAAACACTTTAAAGACAAAGTAGTATTGTGTAATTGTGATGACCCAAGGGTGAGTAATTTCTTTCACTTTTTTTCGTACAATTTTGAGCGTTTTGGCCTCAAAAAACTAATAGCCACTTGCTACAAAAACCAAGAGATGGATTTGTTCAGTAAAAATACTTCTGAACGAGCCATTTATTTGGAATATGATGGCGACAAAAATGGCGATAATATACCAAATCCCGAAGAAATAGGAATTAGACATTTAGAAGGTGATGGGGATTTTAGAAGCAAAGAATGTATCGAACTTTTGAAACAAGCCGATATTGTGGTAACGAATCCACCGTTTTCACTTTTTAGAGAATATGTTGCCCAATTGGTAGAATACGACAAAAAATTTATCGTAGTGGGTCATCAAAATGCTATTACTTACAAAGAGATATTTCCGTTAATAAAAGAAAACAAACTTTGGTTAGGTTATGGATTTAATGGTGGGGCAGGGCATTTTATCAATACACATTATGAAGACTACGCCACCGCAGCTGACCACAAAGAAGGCATGATAAGGGTTTCTGGCGTGCATTGGTTTACAAATATTGACATTAACAAACGCCATGAAGACCTGATACTCTATAAAAAATATACACCCGAAGAATACCCAACTTACGACAATTACGATGCGATAAATGTGGATAAAACAAAAGATATTCCCTTGGATTATACTGGTGCGATAGGCGTTCCAATTACTTTTTTAGACAAATATAATCCTGAACAGTTTGAGATAATTAGTTCAAACGAAATCAGAAAAAGTGAAAATACTCCTTTTAAAGAACATGGATTGATAAAAGACAAAGATGGAACAATAAATGGAGTGGCTACTTATGTCCGTATTGTTATCAAGCACAAGAAGTTATGAGAAATACTGGCAAGGCTTGAATTACGACATCACTAAATGAAACTTAGACAAATAATAAAATGGAAGAAACCAATATAATTATCTATCAAACTATAGACGGGGTTACTAAAATAGAAACCCGTTTGGAAAATGAAACCGTTTGACTAACCATAGACCAAATGGCAGAATTGTTTCAAAAATCTCGTTCTACAGTCAATGAACATATTTTAAATATTTACGAAGAGCAAGAGCTTGATAATGAACAGAGTATGAGAAAAATCAGAAATTCCGATTTTTCTACCAAACCTACTAATTTCTATAACCTTGATGTTATTATTTCGGTAGGATACAGGGTAAAAAGCCAACAGGGTACGCAGTTTCGGCAATGGGCAACGGCAACCCAACAGACAAAGATTTGATGGTAAACCTAATCATCAATCTCATTAAAAATAAAAAAGCATGAACATAGCCCTCAAAGAAATAACGATAAGAGAACTCAAAAAGCTATATTTATTATGATACAAACTACCATTGTACCCGACAATACGGTATTGAACATCACTATACCCAAAAACTATGTGGGCAAAAAAGTACATGCCATTTTTTATATTGACGAAGAGATAACCCCAAATGTTGAGGTAAATCTCGCTCAAAACCCGTCTGATTTTTTGGGGACTTTAAGCTATGAAGAAGGCGAAAAAATGCACTTACAAGTAAGTAGTAAAGTGTTAAAAATAAGTCAATTGGTAGAAAGTTTAACAGGCATAATTCCTGATATTGCTCCAAAAAATGATGATTACTATGAATATTTGATTAAAAAACATTCGTGATGTATAACATTTTTATAGATACTAATATTGTTTTGGACTTGCTTCAAAAACGTGAAAATTTTTATGAAGAAGCCCAAACGTTATTTACATTGGCAGATACAAAGCAAGTTAAACTGTATATTTCGGCCTTAACTGTCGCCAATACGCACTATATTTTAGCCAAAACTTTGAAAATTGAAGCCCGAAAAGTGCTTTCCAAGTTCAAGGTTTTGGTAGAGATTCTGCCCATCAACGACAAGATTTTATCGGCATCTCTGATATCTAATTTTTCTGATTTTGAAGATGCCATTCAATACTATACAGCTCTCGAAAATAATATTGGGTTGATAATTACAAGAAACAAAAAAGACTTCAAAAATTCATCAATACCTGTATTGACAGCGAAAGAATATTTGAAATTATAAGAACACCTAAAATGAACATAGCCCTCAAAGAAATAACGATAAGAGAACTCTCCGCAGGTTTTGAAGACAACGCCGAAAAGGGCGTGGTTGGCTTTGGAGGCAAGCTGGATATTAGGCCACCCTACCAACGAGAATTTATTTACAAAGACAAACAACGAGATGCCGTAATCAATACTATAATCAACAATTTTCCTTTGAATGTAATGTATTGGGCCGTTCGTGAAGACGGCTCTTTTGAGGTAATTGACGGGCAACAACGGACGATTTCTATCTGCCAATATGTAATCGGCGATTTTTCGTTTATGTTTAGGGGCTTTGATAATCTCAAATCTGACGAAAAAGAGCAAATTTTAAACTATAAGCTAATGGTTTATGTGTGTAGTGGCACAGAAAGTGAAAAGCTAAAATGGTTTAGAACCATCAACATAGCAGGCGAAAAACTAACAGAGCAAGAACTCCGAAACGCCGTTTATACAGGTAGTTGGGTGGCAGATGCCAAAAGATATTTTAGCAAAACAGGTTGCGTTGCTTTCAATATCGGTAGCGACTATTTGAATGGGTCAGCAATACGGCAAGAATATTTGGAAACTGCTATTGAGTGGATTTCAAATGGAAACATTGAAAGTTATATGGCTACTCACCAACACGACCCCAATGCAAGTGCTTTGTGGTTGTACTTTCAGTCGGTCATTGCTTGGGTAGATGCCACTTTTACAAACAAGCGTAAAAAGTTTATGAAAGGCATTGAATGGGGGTTGCTTTACAACAAATACAAAGATGTAGTATATGACACCAAAGCCATTGAAGCCGAAACAGCCAAACTCATTGCAGACGATGACGTAGAACGAAAGAGTGGAATGTATGCTTATATTTTGACAAGAGACGAAAGACATTTAGGTATTCGGGCTTTTTCGGATAGTCTGAAACAAAAAGTTTACGAAAAACAAAAAGGTATTTGTGCAATTAGTAAAAAACATTTTGCGATTTCTGAAATGGAAGCAGACCATATTACACCTTGGCATTTGGGCGGTAAAACAACAGAAGAAAATTGTCAAATGTTGAGCCGAGAGGAAAACAGGAAAAAATCGGGTAAGTAAACTTTAAATAAATTGGCGAGCATCTAAGTCTATTAACAAATGAAAGCAATGATCTTTGCGGCGGGGCTTGGTACTCGCCTTCGACCACTGACCGACGACCGCCCCAAGGCGTTGGTAGAAGTAGGTGGTGTGTCGCTTCTGGAAATTAACATCAGGCGATTGGTCTATTTTGGGGTCAATGAAATCATAATCAACACCCATCATTTTGCCAAAAAAATAGAATCGTTTTTGGTTTCTAAAAATAATTTTGGAATCAGAATAGCACTATCGCACGAAGCCGAAAAACCACTCGAAACGGGCGGTGGATTGAAAAAAGCAGCTTGGTTTTTTGATGACGGCCAGCCATTTTTGGTTTGTAATGCCGATATTTTATGTAACATTGACCTGCTAAAATTGTACACAACACACTGTAAGTCAGATGCTTTGGCTACTTATGCCATTCAGCAACGAGACACTAATCGCTATATGCTACACGATGCCGACCTACGGCTTTGTGGCTGGGCCAATGTCAAAACTAAGGCCATCAAAATAGCCAGACCAGCAGCCGAGTTGCAGATGTATTCGTTTAGTTGTTTCCATGTCGTTAGTCCCCAAATTTTTGAAACGGTACCACAAACAGACTATTTTTCGATGATAGACTGGTATTTGGCCATTGCCGACAGCCACAAAATAATGGGCGTGCGGCACGATGCTGATGTGTGGTGTGATGTAGGAAAAATCGAAACACTGCCCGAAGCCGAAGCAATAGCCAGACAGTTGCAAATCGTAAATGCGTAAATGATTACCGTGAGTTGTTGGTGAAAACACCAACAAAGGCGCAACACCCGACTGCACGGTAACTGATAACTGGTTACTGATAATTGACATTAAGTAGCCATTTTGGATTTGTTGGGCCGAGTAAATGAATGTTGCTTTGGGTCAATAGTTTTGTTGGAGAATAGTTTTTATTGGTAATATTGGTTTTAATTCTGTCAAAAATAATACTCTCCCAAATACCAATAAGTGGCTCTGGTAAACTGCTTTTTGGATTCTGAAATATTGTGCCTGCTTTGGTTGGGTTGCGGTTTTTGATTAAAAAATCAATACAGTCGCCATCGACAAAAGGCATATCGCAAGCCACAACGAGCCACGCCGACGAACTGTCAGATTCAAAAGCGGTCAGTATTGCTCCCAACGGCCCAATGTCTGTATATTTGTCGGGCAAAGTATCGAAGTTGGTTAGTTCGGGTAGTTGGTCGGCTCGGCATGACAAAAAAACGGTTTCGCAGCGAGTTTTGAGTAGGTTATATAAGTATTGTCGTTGAGGCAAATTGTCGTTATAAACTAACTTACTTTTGTCTGTACCCATGCGAGAACTCCGCCCGCCAACAAGAATTAGTGCTTTCAATTTGATTTTGATTTAAAAACTTACAAAATTAGCAGCGAATTTCTACCAATCACCATGCAACTTCTCATTCGTGCCGCTCGTGTTATCGACAATTATTCGCCCTATAACGGTCAAATTAAAGATATTTTAATTGAAAATAGTATAATTATTGAAATTGGTGATGGCTTAACCGCTGGCGATATACCTGTTTATGAAGCCAATAATTTACATATTTCGGCTGGTTGGGTCGATATGCGAGTGTCGGCACATGATCCAGGCTCGGAACACAAAGAAGACCTGCACACGGTCAGTAGGGCGGCGGCGGCGGGTGGTTTTACCGAAATAGCGATATTGCCCAACACCAACCCCGCCTTAGACTCAAAAGACACCGTTGGCTACGTGCAACGAATCGGTCAGGGGGCGTTAGTCAAAATTCATGCCGTGGGGGCAGTTACCAAAAAATGTCTGGGCGTTGATTTTACCGAAATGATTGACCTTAGCCATGCGGGAGCAGTGGCGTTTTCGGACGGCACGCAGCCGATTCAGAACACCCATATACTACTCAAAACCCTCCAATATTTACAACCGCTCAACCGAGTGCTGATGAACAGAGCCGAAGATGCTCAGTTGGCCGTTTTTGGGCAAATCAACGAAGGAATCACAAGCACAATGCTTGGTTTGCGTGGTTTGCCGACTATTGCCGAAGAGTTGGCCATTATGCGAGACCTTAAATTATTGGAATATGTTGGTGCTAAAACTGACAGACCACTACTACATTTTTCAACGATTTCGACAGCCGAGTCTGTAGCCTTGATTCGGGAAGCCAAACGCAAAGGGCTGCCAGTGTCGTGCGATGTGGCCGCTCACCAGATGGCTTTTGACGATGGTATTATGACAGGTTTTGATACCAACTACAAAGTCATTCCGCC
>JAYVJH010000126.1:0-3303 GCA_043769455.1 Runella sp.
AAATTAGTAGCAGAATTTGACTTATATATTTTGTCAGACGAAGTCTATGAGCATTTGATTTTTGACGGTGAACCGCACCGCAGTATTTTGCGCTATCCAGACCTACGTGAGCGGGCTTTTGTGTGCTTTTCGTTTGGCAAAGCCTACCACTGCACAGGCTGGAAGATGGGCTATTGTATTGCGCCACCAACGATGATGGCCGAGTTTAGAAAAGTGTATCAGTTTAGTAATTTTTGTTGTTTTACGCCAGCACAGGTGGCGTTGGCCGAGTATCTCAAAAACGAGTCGGCTTATTTATCTACACCTGCTTTGTATCAATCCAAACGAGATTATTTTGCCAATCTGATGACGGCCACTCGATTTAAGCCACTGCCCAGCAAGGGGAGTTATTTTCAGTTATATCAGTTCAATCATTTTTCTGATGAGACCGACCGTGATTTGGCCATCAGGCTCACCAAAACCGTCGGTGTGGCTTGTGTGCCAGTGTCGGCGTTTTATAAAGATGCGACAGATAGGGGAGTAGTTAGGTTTTGTTTTGCCAAAAAAGAAACCACCTTGGAGCAAGCCGTTGAAAGGCTTATTTTGGTTTGAATCGTTATATTTGCAAAATACTAACACCTTAGCGTAAAAATGACTACCAAAGATTATAGTTTACTGTCGAGAGAAGAATTGGTTTCGCTGCTACTGAAACACGACCAAAAAAAACAATATGGCATAGTGTGGGACGAAGAACGAATACCCGAAAAAGTAGTAGCCAACTGCCAAACACACCTACCAGTACTTAGAGAAATCAAAGAAAAAGCAATAACTACTAATGCAAATCAACTCACACACTTACTGATAGAGGGCGACAATTACCACACCTTATCGGTACTAAACTACACTCATACGGGCAAAATAGACCTGATTTACATAGACCCACCTTACAACACAGGCAATAAAGATTTTATTTATAACGACAAATACATAGACAGTTTAGACGAGTTTGGCGACAGCAAATGGCTCAATTTTATGAGCAAACGATTAGAACTCGCTCTCAATCTTTTGACCGATGAGGGCGTGATTTTTATTTCGATTGACGACAACGAAGTAGCGCCACTCAAAATGCTTTGTGATAAAATATTTAGCAAAAAAAATTTCGTAGGTCAATGGAACTGGTTTAAGTCGGCAACGCCACCTAATTTATCGCTCAAAATAAAAAAAAACTTGGAGTATGTTTTGGCTTATGAAAAAAATAGAAATGGTACTAAATATAGGGGCATAAAGAAAAATAGTAAAAGCGATGACCCGTTAATTAACCAAACAAATTCAGTCAAAATATTGATATTTCCAGCGGGTTCAATCAATTTTAAGATAGAAAATACAATTTTCAAACCAGCTATTTATGGGACAGAAACCTATCCGAACAGACTGATAAACGAGCTAATTGTTGAAAATGGTACAAATAAAGATGAA
Source organism: Runella sp. (assembly GCA_043769455.1). GTDB lineage: Bacteria > Bacteroidota > Bacteroidia > Cytophagales > Spirosomataceae > JAYVJH01. The sequence continues at coordinate 1,456 of JAYVJH010000126.1, forward strand.
GTTAGTTTTGAAAACAAGTTTCGTTGGACACAAAAAAAATTAAATGAAGAACTGGCAAACGGAACGGTTATAAATGGCTCAAAGGCATTGGTTTTAGGGTTTAAGAAACAAGATTACGCCGAAGAAGTACCTCCTAATTTGATTGATAAAAACGTAGGCGTGGACACAACCGAAGAAGCAGGAAAAAGACTGTTTGAAATGTTTAACAAAAAAATATTTGACTATCCCAAACCTGTTTCACTTATCAAATATTTGATAAATTTCAAGCCCGATTTAGACAAAAACGCCCTCATTCTTGATTTTTTTGCAGGCTCAGGCACAACAGCCCAGGCAGTGCTGGAACTCAACCAAGAGGACGGCGGCAACCGACAGTTTATACTGGCCACCAACAACGAAAACAACAACGGAACGGGCAAAGTACTGGACGATGTGTGCTATCCAAGAATCGAAAAGGTAATCAGAGGCTACCAAAACAACAAAGGCGTACAAATTGAAGGATTGGGCGGCAGTCTTAAATATTTCAAAACGTCGTTTGTTGAAAATAACAGCAACCGAGATCAAGTAAAAATAAACATTACCCAACGATGTACCGAAATGCTGTGCATCAAAGAAAGCATATACGACTTGAAAAAAGAAGGTACTAATTGGAAAATTTTTGAGAACAACGACCGCTTTTTGGCTGTTTATTACGACTTTGAAAAACTGAATTTGAACAAACTCAAAACAGAAATGAACAAGCTATCGGGCGAAAAAGTGTTGTATTGTTTTACGTTTCAAGACAAATTAAAAAAAGTAGAGTTTAGCACGTGGGACAACATAAGATTAGAGGCAATACCCAATAAAATTTTAGAGGTTTACAAAGAAATATTCAAACTAAGTGATGCAAATAAGTAACAAAGTTTATCAAGAAAAAGCCATTGGGCAAATAGTGAACGCTGTCGTTGAGCTACTTCCAAAAACAGAAATAAGCAACCGATTGGTAGTTTTTCAAAGCCCAACGGGGAGCGGCAAAACCTATATGATTTCTGAAGTAATTGAAGAACTAATCGGTGATTTTGAAGACTTAGATGTCTGCTATTTGTGGATAAGCATAGGCAAAGGCGAACTCCACAAACAAAGCCAACGGGCATTGAAAAATATATTTGGAGAGTACTCACAATGCAGTATTATTGAGCAAGAGTTTCATGGTGGACGGGCATTTATCAAACGAAACGAAGTTGTGTTTGCAAATTGGGAAAAACTACGAACCAAAGACAAAACAACGGGCGACTGGAAAAATAAGTTGATGAAAGACAGCGAGTTGAACAGTTTTATTGATGTTCTGAAAAACACTCGAAAAAGTCGAAAAATAATTTTAATTATTGACGAAAGCCACTATGCAAGCGATACACAACGTACCAATGAACTACGCCAGATTGTAGATGCAGACGTAACGATAGAAATGAGCGCAACGCCCAAACTACAACCGTCGTCGATAGATATTGCTCAAAAAAATTCGTACTTCATTTACGTCAATCCAAAAGATGTGATTGCTGAGGGCATGATAAAAAAAGAAATCATTATCAATGAGGGGTTAGGGCAGTTGGTTGATGACGAAAAAACATCGCAAGATGTTATCATCGAAAGTGCTTACAACAAGCGATTAGAACTGAAACAGACTTTTGCCGAGGCTGGTCTAAAAATAAACCCATTGTGTTTGATTCAGTTGCCAAACAGCGAGGTGGGCGATACTAAAAAAGAAGCCGTGGCGCAGTTTCTAAACAGTAAAGGTATTACCGAAAATAACGGAAAGCTGGCCGTTTGGCTGAGTGAAGAAAAGTCAGATAATCTACACGAAATTTCGGATTT
>JAYVJH010000127.1:0-3141 GCA_043769455.1 Runella sp.
TCTGATTTTGATTGCAAGGACTTCATCGTTGGTTGTAACAGCCCCAGCATCGCCTAATGCGCCGAGGTTTTTGGTTGGATAAAAACTAAACGCTGCCGCATCAGATAAATTACCAGCCTTTCGCCCTTGATATTCGGCTCCATGCGCTTGTGCGGCATCTTCGATGACTTTGAGATTGTACTGCCTCGAAATATGCCAAATATCGTCTGCTCTTACACACTTACCGTACAGATGCACAGTTAGAATGGCCACGGTTTTTGACGTAATTTTAGATTCAATTTGCTTGTAATCAATATTATAACTCTCTATGTCTGGCTCTACAAAAACAGGGATAAGCCCAGCATTGACAACTGATAAAATAGAGGCTATATAAGTATTGGCGGGAACAATGACCTCGCTGCCCACCGCAAAGCCATAGCCCCTAAAAATGAGTGTCAGGGCATCTAAACCGTTTCCTACTCCTACACAAAAGTCAGTTTGGCAGTAGGCCGCCCAGTTATTCTCAAAACTAACTACCTCGTTGCCCAGCACATACCACCCCGACCGAGCCACTCGTAGCAGGGCTTCGTCAATCTCGGTTTGGTAAGGGGCGTTGAGCCGTTTAAGGTCTAAATGTGGTAACATTTGGTTGAGTTAGTGAGTGGTGTGGGTTAGTCCCACACATATCGTTCGTCATATTGGACATTGTATTTTTTTAGAAAAGCACGGTACTCTGTCTGAAACGTTTTTTTGTTGTGGTGTTGATGCTGATTGGCGATGTAGCCTATCACAACGTCTATCTCTGACGGATTGACCGAAAAAGCTCCGTAGCCATCTTGCCAATAAAAATTTTCATAATCAATACCTTTGGTTTTTATCCACTTAGATGAATGTGATTTTAGCTCTTCCAAAAGTTTCATTAGTGCTATTTTTTTTGAAAGCATGCACAGAATATGAATGTGGTCGGTATAACCGCCTACTTTTATGACTTGGCAGTCTAATTTATTGCAAATACTACCAAGATAGCCATGCAGTTCGGTCTCTACGGGTGGTTGTATGAGTGGCTGGCGGTGTTTGGTACTGAACACGAGGTGTATGTAATTTTTGACGAGCGATTGTCCCATAGTTGTATGATAGTAATTCGATGGGCTACACCCACCGTTGATGGATTACTCGATGGGCTACACCCATCGTTGATAAATTACGCCCTTTCAGGGCTTTGACATACAAGCCCCAACGGGGCGATATATGTTAGCGGTGGGGCATCGCCCCTCGATATGGTGGGCCATCGCCCCTCGATGTTTTCAGATGGACACGTTAGTTCGATGGGCTACACCCATCGTTGATAAATTACGCCCCGTTGGGGCTTGTAGGTGTGGTATTTTATAACGGAATATTACCATGCTTTTTACGGGGCATCGTTGCTACTTTGTTTTCCAGCATCTTGAATGCCCGTAATAACTTGGCACGGGTCTGGTCTGGGTATATTACTTCGTCCACATAGCCATGGTGAGCGGCTCGGTATGGATTGGTGAATTTTTGGGTATAATCGGCTACTTTTTCTTGTAGTTTGGCGGCTGGGTCAGCGGCTTCGGCTATTTCTTTCTTAAAAATAATCTCAGATGCACCACTTGCGCCCATCACCGCAATCTCAGCCGTTGGCCAAGCGTAGTTCATGTCTGCGCCAATGTGCTTTGAGTTCATTACGTCATAAGCCCCGCCATAAGCCTTGCGAGTGATGACCGTGATACGTGGCACAGTAGCTTCGCAAAAAGCGTACAGTAATTTTGCCCCGTTAGTAATAATCCCATTCCATTCTTGGTCTGTACCAGGCAAAAATCCAGGAACATCTTCGAGAACAAGCAACGGAATGTTAAAACAGTCGCAAAACCGAACGAATCTTGCGCCTTTTGTACTGGCATCAATGTCCAACACACCTGCCAAAACTGCTGGCTGATTGGCCACAATACCCACAGATCGCCCACCGATTCTTGAGAAACCCACTACAATGTTTTCGGCAAAATATTTATGTACTTCAAAAAACGAATTTTCATCTACCAATTCACTTATCACCTCACGTACATCGTAGGGCTGGTTGGCATTTTCGGGAATAATGTCGTTGAGTTTGAGACGTTTTTCATCGGTGCTTTCATAAGGCAACTGGTGCGACTCGTCTTCGCAGTTTTGGGGCATATAACTCAATAATTGCCGTAGCTCTCGCAAACATTCGGCTTCGTTGGCACTCACAAAATGCGTAACGCCCGACTTCGTGGCATGGGTCATAGCACCAACTAATTCTTCTGACGTTACGTCTTCGTGGGTTACAGTCTTGACAACATTTGGCCCAGTTACAAACATATAGCTTGTGTTTTCGACCATCATAATAAAGTCGGTAATAGCTGGTGAATAAACCGCCCCACCTGCACAAGGCCCCATGATAGCCGAAAGCTGTGGAATGACCCCAGAGGCTTGTGTGTTTTTATAAAAAATATCGGCATAGCCCGCCAGCGACAGCACACCCTCTTGTATTCTGGCCCCGCCCGAATCGTTCAATCCTATTATTGGCGCACCGTTTTTCATAGCTAAGTCCATCAGTTTGCAGATTTTTTCGGCGTGGGTTTCTGACAATGACCCTCCAAAAACGGTAAAATCTTGTGCGAAAACATAAACCAATCGGCCATCAATCGTGCCGTAGCCTGTAACGACCCCGTCGCCGAGATAATGCTCTTTGTCCAATCCAAAATCTTTGCATCGGTGCATGATAAATTTGCCTATCTCTTCAAAAGAATCGGCATCTAACAATAAATCAATACGCTCACGAGCTGAGAGCTTGCCTTTTTTATGTTGGGCATCAATCCGTTTTTGGCCGCCACCAAGTAAGGCTTCGGCATTTTTTTTGGCAAGAATTTCGGTTTTGTTCATAAAAAAAATAATATGATGTATGAGATATGATTTGTGATGTAGGGAAGCCTTCTAAGCAGTCGCTCGTTTCCAGCGAGTAACGACCATCGAAAGTCCTCTGGACGAAATTTAAATAACAGTATTTTTTAATTATTGACAGAAAGGTAGTGCTATTTTTATGGTGCTAAGAGTCCCATGGAATGATTCAAGTTATGGTAGCATAAATAGAATTTTATAGCTCCCACATGATTGTCAAGTTTT
>JAYVJH010000128.1:0-5346 GCA_043769455.1 Runella sp.
ATTTTTTAGAAACTCGATTTCATGAGTTTGGTATTTATGAAGATGCAATCGTCCAAAAAGAACTCCTGCTACACCACTCGCTACTTACGCCCATGCTCAACGTTGGGCTACTTACACCACTTGATGTGATACAAAAAGCGGTATCTTTTGCAGAAAATCACGGTGTGCCTATCAATAGTTTAGAGGGTTTTGTGCGGCAAATCATGGGCTGGAGGGAGTTTATTCATGGTATGTATTTGATAAAAGGGGGCAAACAGCGAATTCAAAACTATTGGCAGTTCGACAAAAAAATACCAGCCAGTTTTTATAACGGTACAACAGGCATAGCACCTATCGACGACTGTATCAAGAAAGTAACCAAGACGGCCTACAACCATCACATTGAGCGGTTGATGATTATAAGTAATTTTATGTTGCTTTGCGAGTTTGACCCCGATGAGGTACACCGTTGGTTTATGGAGTTTTATATAGATGCTTACGACTGGGTAATGGTACCCAATGTATATGGCATGGGGCAGTTTGCCGATGGGGGCATTATGTGTACGAAGCCGTATATTAGTGGCTCAAATTATATATTTAAGATGAGCGACTATAAAAAAGGTGGAGAATGGGCCAATATTTGGGACGCACTCTTTTGGAGGTTTATGGACGTACACCGTAGTTTTTTCTTGAAAAATCCACGATTGGGTATGCTCGTAAAAACGTATGACAAAATGAATGAAGACAAAAAAACATCACTTACTCGTACCGCCAACCGTTTTATGAATAGTCTTTCTTCTGGCTAAGATTCAAAAACGAAACCCTGAATAAGGCCAACGGTGCGCTTGCATTTGCTCAAATATATGTTTTTTAATTATCTGATTGCGTTCGTTTTCAGTTAGTTTTTTACCTTTTAGTTTGGGCAATATAAGGTCTTTCGATACGTCTTTAAATTCTATTTTTTTAGCTTCAATAATACACTCCCCGTTGTTGATGTCAATTTCTAAAATCAGACCGGGTAAGCCATGAAACTGCTCTGGCCCTGCCGAAACAGGAATATCTTGTGCAAACCAAGCCACTATTTTTTGTTCTTTGACAGAGTTTGTGGTCTCGGCTTTCATGCAAATATAGCCATTTATGTCTTTTATTTCGTTCATAATTCGCCAGTTAGGGGCGTGGAGTGAGTCTTGCAATAAATAGGTTTTGCCCAAAATATCTTCCATATCCGTTTGGGTTTCTTTTTCAAAATCTCGCTGATATAGCATGGTGCTTTTGCGCCAGGCGTAGCCACCATCGCTGTTTTCGTCGTCTTTGTCGGCACTGTAAAGGCTTTGATTGGCATTGAAAAACAACGTTAGCTTTTCGGGTGGGTTTAGCTCATTATCCTCAAACTTACCCCAAGTCAGTCGGTCTCTGTCTTTTTCTTCTTGGGTCAAATAAGTCATTCTGTTTAAAATCTTAATCCAATATACTGTACGGTTGTACGACACCACGCCTTCTGTTTTTTGGGCAAATGCAAAATCCCCCAGCCCCCAGAGAGCGAGTGAAATAATTGTAAGTAATATTTTCTTTTTCATAGTTATGATTGATTGCTGATGACAAAATTACCACTGGCTTTTATTTTTCTTTGGGGGCAAGGTGCTTAATTAAGTACTTATTCAAAACTAATACGGTGTTTTAATTTTGATAACTTACTGATTAACAGCACTGTATTTAACTCACGACACAGTACTATTTACTCAGGACTATTTACTTCTCCAAAGCCGTTTTTATTCCCCGCATATTGTACGAAAAACTAAGCATAAAATACTGCGCCAGCGTCTGGGTTCGTTCTTGGCTCACTACGTTTTGGTAGGCATTTTGGTTTACACCCAAGTTTTTGTTTAGAATATCAAAAGCTGAAAACTTGATTTCGGCTTTTTTGTCTTTGCCCAATACTTTATAAATTGATGCGTTCCAGATAGGTATTTGGTTATTGAAGCCGTAGCGTTCGTTTTTGTAAATCTGATAATTGAACGATGTATTAAAAAATATTAATTTTGGCAGTTTGACGTTCGCTGTCAGATTATAGGTGTTGTTTATGATTTTCACATCTTGATTTGTACTGACCGAAAACTTAGAAGTGCTGGTGTTGAAGTTGGCATTGGCAAAGAGCGTAAAGTTATCGGTTGGTGTCCAGTCCAATCGAGGCGAAAAGTTATAGCTTTGGTTTTTGGTGTCGTTCAAAACGCCGTTTATTTTAGTCAAATTATTGCTAAAACTGGGGTTAAGACCTAATTCTGCGGTGAGTTTGGTTTTTTTGATTGGAAATCCAAAACTTAGATAGCCACTTATGTTTTGGCCGCCAGTGATGTTTTCGGGTTTGGTACGGGTTATGAGCGTTTTAGGGTCGATTGTCTGGTTATAAATAATTTGGTTGATGTTGTAGCCATAATTGAAATTGATAAAAATACTCATAAAACTTGACGGGTCGAACATATTATAACCAGCTTCGATGCTTCGATTTAACTCAGGTAGCAAGTCTGGGTTGCCTTCTTGAATATAAAGCGGATTACTGTTGTTGATGACGGGTTGCAGGTCTCGGGTTTGGGGCTTAGAGACATCTACCGTGTATTTGAAGTTAAGGTATTGGTTGTTTTTTAGTTCAATATCAGTCGAAAAGTAGGGAATAAACGAGTCGAAGGTACGATTGATGGTACTGAAAGTAGTGGCATTTTCACGATTGGCAAAGCGGCCATTGATGCCAATACGCTGTGCGGCCAAGCCCCCCGCAATATTGATACCGTTGGACGAATACCGCAAGCTCGACCCCAGGCGGTTGTAGGTCAGGTCGTTGTTATAATAAACACTGATGCTGTCCACACGTGGGCGTTCGGTGCGTAGTAGGTCGTTTGCGCCTCTATCTACTTTGTCGTTTCTGATACTGAAATTATAAAATGTTTCTAAAAAAAATGTTTTGGAAATAGGCTCAACATACGACAAACTGGTCTTGAACTGGTTGCGCTGGGTGGCCGTGCTTTGTAGCTGGCCTATGCGCTTGATGAGTTCGTTGGCAGTAGTGGCCTGAAAAAACTTATTGAGCGACTCTTGCGTGGCCGAGCCATCGCTGTTGTTGATGACATTGGTGATACTTGCGGCCAGACTTCGCCCTTTTTTCATGAATTTCTTTCTATAAATCAGTGTATTGGCCAAGTCAAAACGGTTGATGTTGGTGGTGTTATTTCGTGTGCTATTGTTTGACACAGAGCTATTTATGTTATCCAATTCTGTGTTTTTGGTCGAAGTACTGCTACCAATCAACGAGTTACCTGCATTGACTCTCGTTTTGTTGATAAAGATAAGCGTATTGAGTGAGTCAAGCAGTTTTTCATATCGCAGTGAGCCTCGGTGGTTGCCATTGAAGGTGTTAGTGTTGCGGGTTTCGTTGTTAGAAATCACATTGTTATTTGGCAAAAATGTCTGCTCAACACTGACTGCATCTAAAATGGTACGGGTTGAATTATAAAAATAACTACTACTCAATTTGTTTTTTTTGGTGTCATAGTTATAGTTAGCCCCCAAGCCAATATTATTTAAAAAACCATCACCTCGGCCATTGCCTATTGGTACATCTATGCCGCCGCCGTCTTGGTCGTCGCCACCACCAAACGAAAAATACCTGTTGTTACCTCCAAACCCAAAGTCGCCATCGTCGCCAAAGTTAAAGGCATTGCTACCTCTAAAATCTTGGTAATCGTCCCACGACATACCGCCTTGGTTGGTGTTGTTGGCAAGGCCAATGAGCGCAAACTGATTGGTTTTGTCAAATTTATTATAATTACCCTTTACACTGGCTCTGCCAATATTGCCTGCTCCTGCCGTAACTTTACCAAAGCCGCCTTTTTTAAATTCTTCTTTGAGTTCGAGGTTAATGGCTTTTTCTTTTCTGCCGTCGTCCACTCCTGTCAGTTTTGACTGCTCTGATTGGTCGTTATAAACTTGTACTTTGGTAATGGCTTCGGCGGGTAGGTTTTGGGTAGCGGCTTTGGGGTCTGAACCAAAAAACTGCTTGCCGTCCACCAACACTTTTTTTACTTCCTTGCCTTGTGCTTTGATATTTCCGTTGGCATCTATCTGTACGCCAGGTAATTTTCGAAGTAGGTCTTCAACGGTTGAGCCAGGCGGTACTTTAAACGAAGCGGCGTTGTATTCAATGGTGTCGCCTTTGATGGTGAGCGGCGCGCGGGCAGTTCGGACAACAACTTCAAACAATTCTTTGGTAATAGGTTTCATTTTGAGTGAACCTAAGTCAATGATTTCGGTAGCTTCGGTCAGTACGTTTTGCTGAAATGGAATATAACCCACGAACGATATTTTGAGTAGGTAGTCGCCTTTTTTTATGTTTTTGAAGGTAAAAAAACCTTTATCGTTGGCTCTCACAAAGTTTATCAACGATGAGTCTTTGCGTTGTAGTAGCATGACCGTTGCCAATGGCAATGCGGCAGAGAGCGTATCAATGGCAGTGCCTTGAATCTGAAAACGGCTTGGAGTTTGGGCAAAAGTGGCTGTAAACGAAAGACATAGCAGTAGTAGTAGAGGGTTTTTCATGGCTGTTAGTGGGTTTAGTAAAATCGGGCTTCAATCAAAATACAAACGTAGTCAGTATTTGATTTATTGCCCAATATTTAAGAAACTTTAACAATCACTACATTAAAATTATTGACAAAAAAATTTACCTAAAAAACGAGTCTCGGAACGTAAAATAATGATTGTCTGAGATTACTTTGATTGATGTAAATTGCCTTGGCAATGTATAGGTCTCGTTTTTGTACGTCCAGCCCTCGTTCGGTTCATAAATATTGTACTTGTAGTTTGTAACAAGATTTGGTTTGAAGACCACAGAATATTTTGTTGTCGTTATTTTCAGGCTATCAAAGACACTAAAAAAAACAGTATTGGGCTTACTACCATCATTGGCCAAAGAGTAAAAACGGTATTCTTCTTCGGGTTTAAGCGTGTAGTTAGATAATTGGCGTGTTCCAGCGTACAATGTCGAAGCGGCATACGTGCCAGATGCCAACCTGTCTTCTTTTGTAAACAAACGTAGTTCTATTGGTTCGTTTAGTTTGTTTACAAATATAAGTTGCTGCTGTTGTTGCTCAGTAGGGCTACAAGAATAACACATCAGCATAGCCAACACTACAAGGGTCGTTATGTGGTTTTTCATGGCTGTCAATAGGGTTTGTTGATATAATATGCCAAAAACGTAATAACCATTTTTTTATTATGCTAAGTAGTTGCGTACGAATAAGCAAAATTATAATTTATTTTAAATGCCTGATTGTTAATAAATTACAATAATATTCGTTATCCGTTTTTCACTATTCA
>JAYVJH010000129.1:0-2483 GCA_043769455.1 Runella sp.
TTAGGACTACCCGTATTGGCTAACGCCCTAAGTGATGGGGCATTGGCAAAATTTAAAAAATGCAATTGTATTGGAGAGTATAACGCCGTACAAGCAATCAAAGACAGGTCTTCTACTGTTGTTTTCCCTTATCAAGATTCATATTTCACACAAGAGTTTCTAAATTGGCAAGCCAAACGAGTAGCGAATATCAATAACTTTTTTCAAAGTAGTGATATAATTGTTTCTACTGAAAGTCAAGCCGCAGGGCAACTTTCGCAAAAATTACCATCACAAACTGTTGTAACAGCGAGCCATTCATTTGGTGAAAGTTCGGTATTGGCAAGTTTACAAGCTGGTAACAAAGTAAATGCGTTACTAAATGCCCCAATTAATGGCAGTTTATTTTCTAATGTGATACCTGCAACCCCAAGTTATACAAGCGTTTACTCTTGTGGCACGGCAGATTGTAAAAATACAAATAGCCGTTTAGCAGCTATTGAACAAACCCTTGACACTACCAAAATAAAAATCATCAATCCCATTCGTACCGCAGGAAATACTTTTGCCGTTGGTGCAAACCTGACAGTACAAGTACAACTAAAAGATACCACAGATTTTCGATTTTTAGAACTGAACTTAGGACTATTAAGGCTACGAACCACCGATAAAAAAAGTGTAGTAAGTATGACAGTACAAGTCCCTGTCGATGTTATTGGTAAGCAAGACCTGCGAGTGAAAGGAGTGTATCGAGATAAAAACGGCAACTACCAAGAATATGAAGACATAGTAAGTATTACCGTCCAAACAAACGAACAGCCCCAAACCTTGCAAGTTTTGCCAACTTCACTAAAACTCAATGTAAATCAAAGCGAGACCCTAAATATTGTAGCTACTTATGCCCAGACACAATCACTTTTAGTTGCACCCTTTTCTAACATCACAGGCCAATGGGACAATAATTATTTGAATTTTGATGTAAAAACGATGATTGCTACTGGTAAAAAAGTAGGTAAATCTCAAATTGTCCTCATTTTACCAAATGGAAAAAAGTATAGCATTGATGTAGAGGTGATACAACTGGTATTAGCTACCGAGAAACCTATTTTAAGCAACTCTGTTTCTGTTTACCCCAACCCAACAACCAATACTTTTATTCTCAACTATCAAATAGAGAAATTATCCAATGTAAAAATAGAGCTATTGGATTTACAGGGAAAGATTATAGAGACTTTATTTGAAAGCTACCAGACTGCTATCGAATATAACTTAGATATAGATGTTTCAAAATATCAAACTGGGGCTTACTTACTTCGGATTCAGATTGGAGGACAAACAACTACTAAAAAAATCATAAAACTATGAAAAAACTAATTATACTCGCCTTATTATTTACGCAAGTAGCAACTGCCCAGCTCAATCTGCCTGTCAATAAATACAAAACTGGCCAAGACGACCGACATAAAGAACGGTCGAAATCGCTTAGAGTTGGTATTGGCTATCCTGTTATATCTCAGTTTCTCAATCCTGTTTTTGTAGCAGCCCAACAGGCCGGACAGATGCAAAAAGCGGGGGCCAATCTTTCGTTTTTTGCCGATGCCAATATCCTATATCCATTTTCGCTACAAATTGGCGGCTACTCAGGTACTTTTCAGCCTGCTGATGATTTGACGTTGAGCAATGGCTCTAATGGCAAAGACGTAGAAATAAGCCACGAGCTGCTCGAAGGCTTCCTTTGTGCCAAACTACTGCCAAACAGAAGCAGATTCTTGCCTTATATCGGTGTGGGCTACATTGATGGTGGCCTTAAACTGGGCAAACGAGACGATACGGCCAAAGAGCGAACCATTCTGGCAGCCATCAAAATACAGTCGCCTGCTTGGAAAGTAGGCATAAACATTGATTTTGGAAAAGTGAGTACTGGTGGTGGCTACGGGCTATTTATAGACTATACGCAGCCTTTTCAAATTTCAGGGCTAACGCCCACTACGTTTTATGCAGCCAACAGGCTACAAGCAGGTCTTTATATTCAATTCAATTAAAACCCACATTATGCAAAAATTTATCTGCTTTTTCTTTATAGTTGGTTTTTGGAGTTGCACCACCCTCAAACCCGACAGCTCTCAGGTAAGCAAACAAGACATCAACAAACGGGTAGAGATAGAAAACCCGCAATATTACAAGCAGCTCAATGGCTTTGGTTATGGCTCAATGGCCGCCGCCACTGTTGTAGGGGCCTATGCTGGCTACCAAACCAAAGCCATGCAATATCACAACGGCACCGAACAAAAAACACTTGACGTAGGCAATGCACTGATAGGAGCAGCCGTTGGCTTTACGGTTTCGTACTATGCCAATAGACTCATGGGCTGGGGCAAAACCAAAGAGGTGTCCAGTAATGAAGAATGGCTCAAAAAAGCAAACAAAAGCTATGTTTTGCTCAACAGCGACCAAAGCGGCACAACGATACGAGCGATTCACAAAGCTGCCGAGTTTGATTTTAC
>JAYVJH010000130.1:0-4360 GCA_043769455.1 Runella sp.
ACCGAATTTGTTATACTCTATGTCTGATATTGAAACATTTAGTGTTCTCATAATTTTTAATTATTTGTTCAAATGTATAGAAAATATCTCAAAGTTTAGTGGTCTGTCTGCGTTTTTGCATAGCACCCAACGAAAAGAGCTTGTGGCAGGTGGGTGGAGCCGCCCGTGCGGTACAAAAAAGTCCCCAATCGGAGCCGCCCACGGTACGCCGCTGCGGTGCGATTCAATCACTTCCGTCCCACCCACTTGCCACAAACCCATCGGGGCCGCCCGAGCGGTTGTGTGCTAGGCATTTTTGTCAGCAAACCTTCTTTTTCTATCAATGTTTTCAAGAGTTTATCTGCAGCATAAAAAACGTCTGATTGCTTGGCCAATTCTATGCAAGTTGAGGGTTGAATACTGTCCAAGATTCTTAGCCCTTCTATTCCATATTTTGTCGTCAGGTTTCTTGCTCGTTCCAAAATCAAACTGTGGGCTTTTACAAAATTGTATTTTGTAAAATCATTCTCAAACAAGTCCAGTGTTGTTTCGGCTTGTTCAACTGTAATTTCCTTAGTCCAAACCTTCTTCCAAATAGTTGAGGTGATTTTGGCTTATAAAAATACCTTTTCAAGTTCTTCTGTACCCTCTTCTTCGTAATAAAGTTTAAACAGTGAAGATGTATTTAAAAATATTTTCATAAGTCGGCACGTCTTTCGTCAATGACAGTATCAGCAAATGAGCCTTCAAAACTTAGTTGTAAGCCTTATACCAGTTTATGTTTCGAGTGAGGTACATGACAGACCCCAAAATCAAGACCAAGCCAGTACTACCAAGCAATAGTGAGTAGTCTTCGAGCTGAAGCAACGAATAGAAAAAACCGTATAACAGAGCCAAAACACTACTAAATACCAACGTAAGGCGGTTGTTCTGAAAAACGTGCTTGACATAAAACGTTATCAACGACAATATTACTCCACAACCAATCAAATAGGCCCAATTAAACGACAAATGCTCAGAAATAGACAACAAAAGCAAGTAAAACAAACAAACCGCAAAGCCAACCAATAGATATTGAATGGGGTGAATACGCTTTTGGTTTAAGATTTCGACAAAAAAGAAAGCAATAAACGTAATCAATATAAACATAACCTCGTATTTGGCCGAGCGCATTGTTTTTTTGTATTCATCGACAGGCAATAATAGCTTGACCCCAAATGAAGTAATGGACGTAGAGGCTGGTACTGCTGCTGCACCGTCTATTTCTTTATTTTCGAGGTGTCTATCCATTGATGTAGCACCAATAAACGCCCCTAAACCTTGCTGTGGAAAATTACGGTTGTATTGAAGCACCTGCCAAGTAGCCTTGAACCCCATCTCCGTAATTTGGCGTTTATCGGGCAGAAAATCACCTATAAAACTGGGTGAAGGCCAAGGTGAAGTGAGTGAGACCGTAGTTTTTTTGCCCAATGGCAAAAAACTAAGCTGTGTACTGCCATTGAGATTTAGCTCACATTTAAAGTCATACTGCTCTCTGTCTAAGCGAACTGGCGCACTCACACCCGAAGCCACAATATCCTTGGACGGAACGCCTGGATTGACAAGCAACGGCTGGGCATTGACCGACAGTTTAATGGTATCTTTGATGCCTTTGAGGTCTGTAATACCAACCGACAGAAAGGCTTTATTCCACAAAATACTTTCTGGTCTTAGCCCAAGTACTTCAATGTCAGGCTTTTTAAAACTGCCAGTCATCGTTAGTTTGGTGTTGTAGAGCATTACTACATAAATACCTCGGTAACGTTTTTCAGGTTGGACGTTGCCATCAATAGACAAGTTTTCGGGCAAAAAGTGTGCATACCGTGTGCGTAGTAGCTTATTGCCTTTGTCGTCTTGGTAGTTTTCTTGATAGGGTAAAGTCAAAATCGGCCCACTGACAAATTGCTCACCTCCCCATTTTGAACTTACTTCGGCAGTGGCTGTGTTTCGAGTTGTTTCTCGCTCATATATTAGCGACGTAAGCATATTGGCAGGAATCAGTAAAATGAGTACCAAGAAGCCAATGACTAATAATTTGAGCATGACCGACGTGCGTAGCCAAGCATTGAAACGGTCGAAAAGTGAGGGTGATTCCTGATTTTCCATTGATTTATTACTTTAATTAAAATTAAAAAGTACTTTTAAATACAAAGTAAAATAAATAATGGTCAAATCACAAATTTTTCTTTTTCCATACAAACCATTAAATAAATTTCTTTACAAAGAAAACCGATAACTCGCTGATTCCAAATATGAAAGAAGTAATATTATAAAATTGTTAAAAATATTTTTTTTAGATACTATTCTTTTTGGCTATTATTGTATGCGAAATCATGGAAGATAACCAATCTCATAACTTTTTACGAAAAAACTCTCCGCCCAATAGCCAAAAGCGCGGCAGCCAGTCTAATGGCTGGATTGACAAAAACACGGCTGTTGGCATGGGTAAACTCCCTCCACAGGCTACCGATTTAGAGGAGGCTATCTTGGGTGCATTGATGCTCGAAAAAGATGCCCTCAATGCTATTGTGGATATTCTCAAACCCGAAAGTTTTTATAAAGAATCGCACCAGCGCATCTATTCGGCTATTATTACGCTTTTTCAAAACTCAGAACCCGTTGATTTATTGACAGTTATCAATCAGTTACGCAAGTCAGGTGATATAGAATTTATTGGCGGGGCAGGGTTTATTACACAGCTTACGTCCAATATCAACTCGGCAGCCAACATTGAGTTTCACGCTCGGATAGTAGCGCAGGCTTCAATGAAGCGAGATTTGATAGGTATGGCTTCGGGTATTTTGAAAGATGCCTACGAAGACACAACCGACGTTTTTACGCTCTTAGACCGCAGTGAGAGTGATTTATTTAAAATTTCGGACTCTAATATCAAGAAAAACTACGCCGATATGGGGTCGTTGATGGCGCAAGCCCTCAAAGAACTCGAACTAAGGCGAGACCAAAAAGACGGTGTTACAGGTGTGCCATCGGGCTTTACAGCCTTAGACCGTGTAACTTCGGGCTGGCAACGTACCGAACTCGTGATTTTGGCTGCAAGGCCCGGAATGGGAAAGTGTCTGGGAAAAGGCACAAAAGTACTGATGTTTGACGGAACACTCAAAAAAGTAGAAAACGTACAAATTGGTGACCTATTGATGGGCGATGACTCCAGACCAAGAACAGTAAAATCTATTGCCCGTGGTCGTGAAAATATGTATTGGGTTCGCCAAAACAGCGGACAAGACTACAGAGTAAACGAAAGTCATATATTGTCGCTCAAACGTAGCAGAACCGAAGGCCCACATCGGCAGGGCGACGTACTCAATATAACTGTCCGAGACTATTTGTCAAAATCTGATAAATTTAAGTCAAATTACAAAGGCTATAAAGTGGCTGTTGAATTTGCTCAAAAACAATTAAGCGTAGAACCCTACTTTATGGGGCTTTGGCTCGGAGACCGTAACGACGGAACGGGTCATAGCTACAGTTCAAGAATTTCAACAACTGACCATGAAGTAATAGATTATTTAAGTGGGTATGCTGAATCGCTGAAACTGACAGTAAAAAAGTATAGCCAAGAAAACAAATGCCCTGCGTACTCAATTACAAAAGGACAGCGGGGCGGCCAGAATTTTTATTCGTTACAAAACGAACTCAGAACGCTGAATGTTATTGAAAATAAGCATATTCCTCATGACTATTTATGCAATTCTCGTCAAAATCGGTTAGAGTTATTGGCAGGATTGATTGATAGCGATGGGCATTATGCCGAGCAGTCAAATGGTTACGAAATAACCCAAAAAAGTTTAGAAATTGCCCAACAAATAAAATTTTTGTGCGATAGCTTAGGTTTTAGAACCTCTCTCAATGCAAAAAAAGCATCAATCAAAAGTATAGGTTTTGAGAGCGAAGTATATCGTGTCAGAATTTATGGTAATGTCAATACAATTCCTGTCAGAATCGAACGTAAAAAAGCACGTAATCGGCAAAGCCCTGTTGATTGGCGAGTTACGGGTATCAAAGTTGAGTTTGACAAAGAAGACGACTACTACGGTTTTGAAATAGACGGAAATAGACTATTTTTGCTCGAAGACATGACTGTTACACACAACACCGCTTTTGTAGTATCGTCGCTTCGCAATGCGGCTGTCGATTTTAATCTGCCAGTGGCTATTTTTTCTTTGGAGATGTCGTCTGTGCAGTTGGTCAATCGTTTGATTTCGGCTGAGGCCGAGATAGAAGGCGAAAAAATACGAAAAGGCAGTCTATTGCCCCACGAATGGACACAGATGCACCACCGCATAGACCGCCTGATGCGTGCGCCCATCTTTATCGACGACAC
>JAYVJH010000131.1:0-5048 GCA_043769455.1 Runella sp.
GTTCAAAGCAACACCATTTTTTTATATCGTTGGTGCAGACGGAATGTCGGTTGGAGAGACCAATAACCTCCGCCGAAAATGCTTCAACAGTGGTATAGAATACCGTGTAATCAAGAACACACTGATTGCGAAAGCACTCGAAACACTCGACACCGACTATACATCTTTTGACGATACCGTCCTTAGAGGATTTTCGGGAGTGATGTTTCACCCAGAATCTGGTAAAGTAGCTGCAAAGCTAATCAAAGAATATCGGAAAGAATCAGGAAACGACAAATTGAAGCTGAAAGGTGCTTCTATTGATTACAGCCTCTTTATTGGCGAAGATCAGCTCGATACGCTCATTGCGCTCAAATCGAGAGAAGAACTCATCGGTGAAGTTATCGGCCTCTTGCAGTCGCCAGCCAAAAACGTTATCTCAGCACTACAAAGTGGTGGCAACAAACTGGCGGGTATTCTACAAACTTTGGCAGAAAGATAAGTGTAGAGCTTATCAGAAAAGTTTAAAATTTTTAATCAAAATCAATCCAGTAACAAAAGTTAAATAAAAAATAAAATGGCAGATTTAAAAGCATTCGCAGAGCAACTCGTAAACCTTACAGTAAAAGAAGTAAACGAATTGGCAGCAATCCTTAAAGACGAATATGGTATCGAACCAGCAGCAGCAGCCCCAGTAATGATGGCAGCAGCAGGTGGTGATGCACCAGCGGCAGCAGTTGAAAAAACAGCTTTTGACGTAATTTTGAAAGCAGCAGGTGGTGCAAAATTACAGGTTGTGAAACTTGTAAAAGACCTAACAGGACTTGGCTTGAAAGAAGCCAAAGAATTGGTAGATGCCGCTCCAAAACCATTGAAAGAAGGTGTAAGCAAGGACGAAGCCGAAGCATTGAAAAAACAACTCGAAGAGGCAGGTGCCGAAGTAGAGATTGCTTAGTTTTGATTAGCAAATCAAAACAGAAAAAGACCCAACTCATAGATGGGTCTTTTTCCTGTTTTGATTCAACCAAAAATTTTATGGAAGTCTTCGCTTTGAGCGAAGACTTCCATAACGAGTCAATTAAAGAGTTCAGTCCGAAACACGCTTGCCACTCGTAGGGTAATATGCAAAGGGACGACAACTCATTTTTCTACGAGGCAAAGTAGGTTTTTGTACAATTATTTCACAGACTTTTAATAAATAATTAAAAGTTTAATCAATTAAAAACTAAAAAGCCTTGGCAACAAACCAAACTCCCCGCAAAAGTTTTGCACGGATCAAGCCAGTTATTGACTATCCGGACTTTTTAGATGTTCAACTCCGCTCTTTCAGAGACTTCCTTGACTTAGGAACAGCCCCAGAAGAACGTGGACGTGAAGGACTCTATCAAGTATTTCAAGAAAATTTCCCTATCTCAGACTCACGTGAAAACTTCGTATTAGAGTTTGTAGATTATTCGCTCGACCCACCCAAATACAACGTTGATGAGTGTATTTCTCGTGGTCTGACTTACGCCGTTCCACTCAAAGCAAAGTTACGTTTGAAATGTAATGATGCTGACAATGAGGAATTTGAAACAATCGAACAAGAAGTGTTTTTGGGAAATATCCCATACATGACCGAAAAGGGTTCGTTTGTAATCAATGGGGCAGAGCGTGTCATTGTGTCGCAGCTACACCGTTCGCCAGGTGTGTTTTTCTCGATGAGCAAGCACACCAACGGCACACGGCTTTACTCGGCTCGTATCATTCCGTTCAAGGGTTCTTGGATAGAGTTTTCGACCGATGTAAACAACGTCATGTATGCCTACATTGACCGTAAAAAGAAATTTCCAGTAACAACGCTCCTACGTGCCATCGGTTTTAGCTCAGACAAAGAAATATTAGATTTGTTTGAACTCTCTGAGGAAATCCCAGCTACACCCGCTGGTTTGAAGAAAGCATTGGGTCGTAAATTGGCAGCACGTGTGCTACGCACTTGGTCAGAAGACTTTGTGGACGAAGACACAGGCGAGGTTGTAACAATTAGTCGTAATGAGGTATTGTTAGAGCGCGACTCAACCATTACCGCCGACGACATAGATACCGTTTTAGGGTCTGGCCAAAAGTCTATTATCATGCACAAAGAAGACATGAATATGGCCGACTACAATATTATATACAACACGCTGCAAAAAGATAGCTCAAACTCTGATAAAGAAGCCGTTGAGCAAATCTATAAGCAGTTGCGGAATACCGATGCACCCGATGAGCAAACAGCTCGTGAGGTGATTCAGAGCCTTTTCTTTTCAGAAAAACGCTATGACCTCGGCGAAGTAGGTCGCTACCGTGCCAATAAAAAGCTACAGTTGGATATTCCGATGGAAACCCGAGTACTAACAACTCAGGACATTGTTTCGATTGTAAAATATCTGATCAGTCTTATCAACTCAAAAGCAGTTGTCGATGACATTGACCACCTCTCAAATCGCCGTGTTCGTACTGTGGGTGAGCAGTTGTGGAGTCAGTTTGGTGTAGGTTTGGCACGTATGTCTCGTACTATCAAAGAGCGTATGAACGTTCGTGATAATGAAGAATTTAAACCAATGGATTTGATTAACGCCCGCACGTTGTCGTCGGTCATTAACTCGTTTTTTGGTACAAATCAGTTGTCTCAGTTTATGGATCAAACCAATCCATTGGCCGAAATTACCCACAAGCGTCGTTTGTCTGCACTGGGGCCAGGTGGTTTATCTCGTGAGCGTGCAGGTTTTGAGGTTCGTGACGTTCACTACACGCACTATGGTCGTTTGTGTACGATTGAAACTCCAGAAGGGCCGAATATTGGACTCATTTCGTCGCTTTGTGTTTATGCCAAAATCAACGGCATGGGCTTTATCGAAACTCCCTACTTAGTGATGGAAAACGGTAAACTGACTCATGAACTGATATATTTGACTGCCGAAGAAGAAGATTCAAAATACATCGCTCAGGCCAACGCCGCCGTTGATGATGACGGAACTTTCAAGGTCGATAAAATAAAAACCCGTTTTGAAGGCGACTTTCCAATGGTTGATCCTTCACAGGCTTCGTTGATGGATATTGCCGCCAATCAGATTGTATCGGTAGCGGCTTCTATGATTCCGTTTTTGGAACATGACGATGCCAACCGTGCCTTGATGGGTTCAAATATGCAACGTCAAGCTGTGCCGCTTTTGCGCCCGCAAGCTCCTATCGTTGGTACAGGTCTCGAAGGTCGTTTGGCCAGAGATTCACGTGCATTGGTAGTAGCCGAAGGTAACGGTGTGATTGACTTTGTGGATTCGACAAAAATAGTAGTTCGCTACGAACGCACAGAAGACCAGCGCATTGTGAGCTTTGACTCTGATGTCAAAACTTATAATCTGATTAAATTCCGTCGTACCAACCAAGATACAAGTATTACACTTACACCTATCGTACTGAAAGGCGAAAAAGTAACTGAGGGACAAATTTTGTGCCAGGGTTATGCAACCGAAGCAGGTGAGTTGGCATTAGGCCGCAACTTGTTAGTAGCTTTCATGCCATGGCAGGGTTATAACTTTGAAGATGCGATTGTGATTTCGGAACGAGTTGTTCGTGAAGATATTTTTACGTCGATTCACATCGAAGAGTTTGATCTTGACGTACGTGATACAAAACGTGGCGAAGAAGAACTTACATCTGAGATTCCGAACGTAAGCGAGGAAGCTGTCAAAAACTTAGATGAGCATGGTATTGTTCGTGTGGGTACAGAAGTAAAAGAAGGTGATATTTTGATTGGTAAGATTACCCCAAAAGGCGAGTCAGACCCAACGCCAGAAGAAAAACTATTGAGAGCTATCTTTGGTGATAAAGCAGGAGACGTAAAAGATGCTTCTCGCAAAGCACCACCGTCAATGAAGGGCGTAGTTGTGGACACAAAGTTGTTCTCACGCCCAGGTAAAGACGAGCGTGTGAAGCAAAAAGATGAAATCAAAGCCCTAACTAAAATATATGGCAAAACTCTTGGCAAGCTTCGTGATACAGTTATTGAGAAATTAGTAACATTGTTGGACGGCAAAGTGAGCGCAGGTGTCAAACATAAATTTGGTGAAGATGTAATGAGTAAGGGTGTGAAATTTAGCAAGGTGAATATCGTTGCTAATATTTTTCCTGAAAAAAACCCATACAAAGACGAAGCAGGTTATGTTGTACCAGAAGAAGTAAACTTACTGGGCGACCTCATTATAGAGGGTTGGACAGACGATACACATACCAACAAGCTGGTTTTTGACTTGGTTAAAAACTACCAAAAACGTCGCAGTGAAACATCTGGTCGTTATAAAAGAGACCGTTTTACGCTCGAAGTTGGTGATGAATTACCAGCAGGTATCGTCAAATTGGCCAAAGTATATATTGCCAAAAAACGTAAGCTAAAAGTTGGTGATAAAATGGCAGGTCGCCATGGTAACAAAGGGGTTGTGGCCAGAATCGTGCGAGACGAAGATATGCCATTCTTGGAAGATGGAACACCAATGGATATTGTACTCAACCCGCTCGGTGTACCTTCACGTATGAACATCGGTCAGATTTATGAAACAATTTTGGCTTTCGCAGGTCGTAAATTAGGTCGTAAATATGCTACTCCAATTTTTGACGGAGCAACAGAGGCCGAAGTAAATGCTGAATTGCTCGAGGCAGGAATGCCAAAATATGGTCGCACAGACATATATGACGGACTATCGGGCGATAAGTTTGAGCAAAAGGTAACAGTTGGCATCATGTATATGCTCAAACTGGGCCACTTGGTTGATGACAAAATGCACTCACGCTCAATAGGGCCGTACTCGCTCATTACACAGCAGCCGTTGGGTGGTAAAGCACAGTTTGGTGGTCAGCGTTTTGGTGAGATGGAAGTATGGGCATTGGAGGCATTTGGTGCTTCGCATATATTGCAAGAAATCTTGACCGTAAAATCTGATGATGTAGTAGGACGTGCAAAGGCTTATGAGGCTATCGTAAAAGGTGAAAACCTACCGAAACCTAATATTCCTGAGTCTTTCAACGTTTTAATTCACGAATTGAGAGGCTTG
>JAYVJH010000132.1:0-5465 GCA_043769455.1 Runella sp.
AAGTAGCATAACGGCCTATAACCTACGAAAACCACTCAATGAAGGTAATGGGCAAGACGAAATTGCTAAATTGGCCATGAATTTCAATCTGATGTTTCAACGGTTAGAGCAGTCGTTTGAGTTACAGCGTAGTTTTGTGTCAAATGCTTCGCATGAACTACGAACACCGCTGGCGGCTATCAAGTCAGAGATTCAGGTAGCTATCGAAAAACCTCGCTCCGCCGATGAATACCAAAAAGTGCTTCAACTGTTGATGAACGATACACAGCGGTTGATTCAGCTCACAAATGGACTTTTGCAACTGGCACAGTCAGAAAAAAAAGAGCAGTCGGTCATTATGCAGCCGCTCAGATTGGACGAATTGGTTTTTCAGACCCAAGAAGAACTACAAAGCCAACACCCAGACTATCAGATATTTATAGATTTTGACGAAATACCTGACAACGAAAACTTTATAACCATCATGGGCAGCGAGCCACTCATCAAAACGGTTATAAACAACCTGATTGATAATGCCTGTAAATATTCGAGCAATAAACGGGCAGAGGTAAGCATTGGTTTTGACGACACAAACTGCCTAATTAGAGTAAACGACAACGGCATCGGGATTCCTGAAACTGAAATTAAGCGTATTTTTGAGCCACTTTATCGTGGCAAAAACGCCACAACTTTCAAAGGGTATGGCATAGGGCTATCGGTCTGTCGCCGCATTGTAGATATGCACCAAGGGAGCATCAAACTCAAAAGTGAACTTGGTATCGGTAGTAGCTTTGAGGTATTGCTGCCGCACTTGTAGGGTTATTGTATTTGGTAGTTTGTATGCCCAGAAAGGAGCAAAAATCTCTACTTATCAGTCCACTCACTAACCCTAAGTGGTCAAGCTGTTTGCTATTTTGTGTCTTGCAAAGACAACAAATATTTTTGGGTTATGGCAGACGATGCTCTGATCGTATATTATGTTCGGCTTTCCATTCTTAAAACACAGGCTTCCCTTTTTTTGGGAAGCCTGTGTTTTAAATTTAAGACGGTTTTATTGTTGCGTGTCCATCACCAATTGCCAAACCTCATGGTTGGTAATGGTGTAAAGTGCATTAATTTTATCTACCATTTCACTCCATTTTTTGCCGGGGTTTAGTTTTTCATATTCTTCGGTTAATGTTGGTAATCCAGATGAGTTTTTAAAAGCATCACTTAGGTTAGCGTAATCATAGACCGCCGAAAATTTTGGGCCTGCCGAAACCATATCTTCCCAAATATTTCTTCTTAATGTTCTACCATTTTTTATGGCTAATTCTATGGTTGGGTTTATCTCGGTTAATAATCTTAAATATTCGTCTCTGTTGTTACCATTAACATCTACTTGTCTGACTTGTAAATACTTACCTCTGACTGTGCCAGCACCCATCGAATGTCGGTAAAGGCCGCCACCCACAATGGTTCGAGTTTTTTCGATGCTTGTAGCGGTGTATATTTCCATGACAGTCATGCCTTTTGTGATTATGTCCCAATTGAAACCACTACCTTTATCTTCCAAACTTTTGGCATTGGCATATACAGTTACAGTTATGTACTCGTGCGTTACATTGGCTCCCGACGGATAAACCCTGCGGTACAACTGCCAAGAAAGTATGTTTTTATTGGCAATACGATTCAGGTGTACTTTTTTCCAAGCGGCTTCACCAGCCAAATAATCGGCTTGCATACCAGGTGTTACTTTCATAAATTCCACTTCGGCAAATGGACGCTCTTGAGCATTTAAGTTATTTTTTGCAAAAAGAATTGTGCAAAAAATGAGGGCAAAAATTGACAATGATTTTTTCATTTTTTTGAGATTTAAATTGTTTATTGTTTACTCTAATCGGTTTTCTTTCAACTATTTGTCTATTGCATCTGCTACTTTTTTGGTATCTAAATATTGCTGAAAAACAACAGCTCTTCCGCTTTTAAGTGTACAAAGATGAGCTACTTGGGCATCATAAATTGCACCATTTTTCTTTAATTTAGCTTGATAGCGTAAAGTGGCAAGCACTTGATTGTTTTCCATTTCGTGCAGTTGGATATTTACTAATTTGAAATATTCATAATCTGCACCAATACGAGCAAAAACGCCATTTAAGACTGCTTGCGGACCGATATACGGATTTCCATCGGCGTATATATTTCCTTCGGCTTCGTTCCAAACTATTTTCTCGTCCAAACCTGCAAGAACTGTTGGTATATCGCCAACGGCAAAGGCAGCGTAGAGATTTTTAAGGGTTTGAATATTATTTTCGTTTGTCATTTTCTTGTTTTTTTTAAATTTATGCCTACTCTAATCGGTTTTCAGCTTTCCCGTTTTTTATAAATACAGGCTTCATATTAAACAAAGCCTGTATTTCACTTTTCAAAAGTGTTTTTGAACACTACCTATTTTGAAGCGTCATTATAAAATGTAATAGTTGGGGTACCCACCACGCCAGCCTGTTCCATTAGTTTTTTAAGTTCAGGGCTTGATGTTCGTGCTTTTGCTTTGATCACATCTGTAACTCCAAATACAACGTGAACCATATTGGGGTCGTCTGTGCCTCTTCCCAAAACAATATCATTCAATCCATAAGTAGCTCTTGTTGCAGGTAGTTCATCATCAAAAACTTTTACCCAAGCATCAAAATCCTTCACTTTGTGGGTAATTTCAAGTAGAGTCCCATCAGGTACTCTCTTTTCTGGACTGAATCTTACGATGTTCCAGAAATTTGCTATGGGTTTAGTAGTTACGCCCAACTTATCCATTAGATCTTTTAACCTGGGGTCGGCAACAAATGCTTTTGCTTTGTCCATATCTGATGGTGCTAAAACTACCTTTACGTTATTTGGCTTATCCGCAGATCTTTCAACTGCAACAAATGATAAGCCATTTGCCAGTCTTGTTACTGAATCAGCATCAAAACCTGATCGCCATTTATTATAATCTTTTATGGTATGATAAATTGTTACCACCTCCATTGGCAGTGCGGTACCAGTTTGGGCTGGCTCGATAGCATCAGAGGTCGCAGTGTCTGTGGTTTCTGCGGTAGTAGTTTTTTCGCTGCTATTGTTGCAAGAAGCTATACCTAACGATATGCTTAAAGCAAGTAGTAAATTGATTTTTTTCATTTTCTTTTTTTTAAATTGTTATTGCCTACTCTAATTGGTTTTTGACGGCCCGACGCTTCGGCTATCTCGTTTTTTAAGTAGTCGTGAGTTAAATACAATGCTGTTAATCAGCAAGTTGTCAAGATAAAAATACCGTATTACTTTTGGACAGTACTTAAAATAGAGGCTTTATGCAAGGGAAAAGCCTCTATTTTGGGTTACTTTCAAGGATTTTATTCAATCTCTTATGTTTTATATTTACTTTTTATCCAAAATCATGATATGTGGTGCTTCCATTACGCCCGCAACTTTCATAGCATTTTGCAGGTCGGATGAAGCAACAAATTTTTGGAAAGTCTCTGCCGAATCCCACTCGTTGATAACATACACCGTACTTGGGTCGTCGTGCATGGTGCCTACCTCAAAGCTGAGTTCGCCAGCATCACGTCGTACACGCAATACGCCATCAAAAGCGGCTTTCCACTTGGCATAATCGGCTACTTTGTGGTACATAACCGTTTTTACCAAGTTACCCAGCTTCACTTCTGAATATTTCCATTTGCCATTTTCTTTAACAGCCCTATTATTATATGAACCACTACGCACCACTCTGTCGCCAGTTTTAGCAATACCGTTCACTATATATGTACCACTTACAGATACACTTCCGTCAAAATTTGGCACTACATTGGCTAATTTTAATATCAAAGCGGCATCAGCATTTTTAAAGGTTTCTTTAAAATCGGCTTCAATATTGGCAGCCCCTTTCATGGTTTTTCCATCGGCGCCTGTTCGCTCGCTATTTTGGGTGTAAAGCGCAATTATTCTTGCGGCATCTTCTTTATTGTATGCCTCTTGGTATGCTATGAGAGTAGCACGAATGTCTTTCCAAGTCTGGCTTAGGGCATGCACTATTTTTATATCGGTAAATTTCCAAGACCCGCCGTCTTTGGCAATTACATACTCAAAATTACCCATGGTCGGGTTTAGTTTTGCCATCGTTTTACGGTCAAAATCATAGCCTGAAA
The DNA here is from genome assembly GCA_043769455.1 of Runella sp. Lineage (GTDB taxonomy): Bacteria > Bacteroidota > Bacteroidia > Cytophagales > Spirosomataceae > JAYVJH01. Next base: position 4,140 of record JAYVJH010000132.1, read on the forward strand.
ACGAACCCGTAATTTTTACTTTTCCATCAGAAATCATTTTTGTGTCCGAAATCGTAAGTTCTTGATTTGTACCCGCCGACTCGCCAAAATCACGGATATAATCTTTTTCATAAGCACTTTTGGCTACTTTTTCCGTTTTACCATCGCTGTATGTATTTGTAATTTCGGGGGCATACATCGTCATCAATGCCCCCAAATCACCCCGATTGTAGGCATCTTGAAACGTTTTTGTAAAACCTACGGCTTCTTTGTTAAGGTTTTGTGCCTGGGCATGAGTGCCGCAGACGTTCATGAATAAGGCAAAACCAATTGCCACGATTGAGAAAAATTTGTTAGTTTTCATTTTTTTTGAGTTTTTTGTGCCTACTCTAATCGGTTTTCGGCGGCCCCGTTTTTTTGTTTGTTAAGATTGGTTATTGAGATTGTTGGCGTACAGTGTCTAATCTTGCCGAATCATAAAAAGTAGTTATGCCATCGATAAGTTTTTGGTTACTAAAATGAAAGCTAAACGTCATTTTTATAGCCACTATTTTCTCTTTAAAAGTCATTTTGTTTGTAAAATCTGCCACTACTTTTATGCCTATTTTACCGCTGCCTTTGGGTTTTGTGTTGGCATTGATGGGTAAATAATTAGCACTAATAATGGCCATTGATTGAAGTCCAGAAGTCGCTTTATAGTCTTTCCAAAAATTGATTATTGCTGTTTTTCCTTTTAGTTTTTTACCATTCGGCAGCTCATATTCTATGCTATCGGATAGCATTTCAGCAAACGAATCATATTCAAAAGTTACTAAATAATCTAATGATTTTTGAGTAAGAGCAATATAAACGGGCGATGCAATTTCATACTCAGCGGTGTCTTTGGTAGTAGAGTTGCAAGCCATCATAACCAATACTATGACCATGATTTGAATAAATTTAAGTTTTGTTTCCATATTTTTTTATCAGAAAAGAAAAATGTTTTGTTTCTTAAACTCAATCTCTTGCATCGGCCTCACAAAGGTAGAATACCCATTTTTTAGGGGCTTTGCTTATTGTGTCAAAAGTTATGTTTATTGTTGCACGAAGCCAAAAAGCTATGTTTATTGTATCAAAAGTTATGTTTTTCGATTTTTTGGGTTGCACAATCAAAAATAACGGTTGGTTGCACCACAAAAAATATGATGAAAAAACAAAAATCAACAAGTAGAGATTTGGTAAATTATTGGATTGAAAAGGCAGGATTGAGCAATCCTAATTTTTGCAGAATGGTATTGAAGCGAGGGTCGTTGTGCAGAAAAACAAACAGAGGGGATACTTTTAGATAGTTGGGTGAATCGCTTTTTT
>JAYVJH010000133.1:0-2964 GCA_043769455.1 Runella sp.
ACCAAGTACAAAATTACGATATATTTCTACATAAATAAAAAAAACGAGATATTTACGACACCACCAAACCACCATCAAGCACCAGCGAGTGGCCTGTCATAAACGAAGCCGCAGGCGAGGCTGCATAGACGATGGCTTTGGCTATTTCGTCGGGCTGGGCAAAGCGGCGCATCGGAATAGAGTTTTGTAGGGCTTCAAAATAGTTAGAGTCATCGTTCATCAGCGCACTATCCATCATGGGCGTACTCGTGAAGGCTGGGCAAACGGCATTGATTCTGATACCGTGCTTGGCAAACTCCAATGCGGCCGTTTTGGTCATACCTATCACGGCGTGTTTGCTGGCATCGTAAGCAAGGTGATTGGCAAAACCCAAAATACCTGCCACAGAGGCCAAATTGACGATAGAGCCACTTTTTTTAGATAAAAAATGTGGCAGTACGGCTTTCATGGCATGAAACACCCCATTTACGTTTACATTCATCACCTGTGCGAAATCTTCATTGGGGTATCGGTCTGTACGTGCGCGCGGCCCTAATATCCCCGCACTGTTGACCAATACGTCAATGCCCCCAAATTTATTGATACAGTCTTCGACCATGCGCTCTACGTCGTCAAAATCAGTAACATCAATGCGAGCGAAGGCTGCTTCGGCCCCTTCTTTTTCGAGTGCTTCGACCATCTCACTACCGAGTTTTTCGGATAAGTCGGCCAAAAATATTTTTGCCCCTTCTTTGGCAAATAAAAATGCAGCCGCTTGGCCAATACCCGAGCAACCGCCCGTAATAAGTACTACTTGATTTGATGACATTTGTGGATTATGATGTTTGTTGGTATGTAATTTGATAGGTAACTGTTACAAAGTTATGTATTTTTGCCAAAAAACCAAAGATGGCAATTAAACCTTCCCCAAACAATATCAAAAAAGACGGACTGCCCCCATTTGTCAATTCGTGGCGGCAGCTATATGGCTTCATAATCGCTAACTTAGTTGCAACGATTGCTTTATTGTATGTTTTAAAACAGTATTTTCAATGAGCCAAATTGACTGGATAGTACTCGTATCGACCTTGACGTTGATTGTTTTGTATGGCGTATATCGTAGCCGGGGTACACAAAACGTTGCAGACTACCTCGTAGCTGGCAAGTCCTTGCCGTGGTACCATGTTTGTTTGTCGGTTATGGCTACCCAGGCCAGTGCCATTACGTTTTTGTCGGGACCTGGGCAGGGCTTTTCCAATGGCATGGGCTTTGTACAGTTTTATTTGGGGCTGCCGCTCGCTATGGTTGTGTTGAGCATTACGTTTGTACCTATTTTTCATAAATTAAAAGTTTACACGGCCTACGAATTTCTCGAAAAACGCTTTGATATTCGTGTCCGAATCTTGACAGTTATCTTGTTTTTGTTTTCGAGGGGCTTGGCTACGGGGGTTTCTATTTATGCTCCGTCTATAATATTGGCTACTATTTTGGGCTTAGATGTTACCTATACTAATGTTTTTATGGGTTTGGTGGTGCTGATTTATGCCGTTGCAGGTGGTACAAAAGCCATATCGCATACGCACGTGCAGCAAATGCTGGTTGTAACGGTGTCGATGGTTATAGCTGGTTTTATGATTGTCCACCTATTGCCTACCAATGTGGGCTTAGTCGATGCCCTCAAAGTAGCTGGTAAGGCTGGCCGTATGAACACTATTGATTTTGAGTTTGACCCCAACAGCCGCTATAATATTTGGTCGGGCTTGATTGGCGGTTTTTTTCTGCAACTTTCTTATTTTGGTACAGACCAGTCGCAAGTAGGGCGGTACTTGACCGGCAACTCAATAGGCGAAAGTCGGCTGGGACTCTTGATGAACGGTATCTTGAAAATACCAATGCAGTTTTTGATTGTGATGTTGGGCGTGTTGTTGTTTGTTTTTTATTCGTACAATTCTGCCCCATTATTTTTTAACAAAACAGAAATAGAAAAACTAAGAGCCACTAAGTACCAGCCTCAACTTGCCGCCATCGAAAACGATTATGTTAAAATAATAAATACCAAAAAACAAACCGTAAAAAACTTACAAGCGGCTATTAGTCAAGACAATACACAACAAATAAACCTCTACCAAGCCCAAATACAGGCCGAAGACAAAGCCACCAAGGGCCTCAAAAAAAATCTAACGGCACTCATCAAACAAAACAACCCCACCGCCGATATTGAAGACCGAGATTATGTATTTCTGAATTTTGTGCTGGACAATATGCCCGTTGGGCTAATCGGCTTGTTGATGGCTGTTATATTTAGTGCTTCGATGGGGTCAATCGCTTCGGCTTATACTTCGCTGGCTTCTACGACAGTAATAGATGTTTATAAGCGTATTTATAATCCTCATATTTCAGACCATCAAACACTCGTGGCTTCTCGTTGGGCTACCATTTTTTGGGGAATTGTTTGTGTGTTTTTTGCTCAATTTGCAAGCCGTTTTGGCAATTTGCTCGAAGGCGTAAACATCATTGGTTCGCTGTTTTATGGAGTCATTTTGGGTATATTTTGCGTAGCCTTCTATTTCAAATCTATTGGAGGCAGGGCTACGTTTATAGCTGCTATTTTAACAGAGGTCATTGTCATCGTGTGCTGGCAAACTGAGGTCATGGCTTTTTTGTGGCTCAATGTACTGGGTTGTCTGTTGGTAATATTGATTGGCTGGTTGGTTGAGGTTACGAGGCCGCAATAATATTATTGTATTTACAAAAAAATAGCAATCAAAAACAAACAAGTAACTGTGAACATAGTCCTTGCAAAAATAACAATTAAAGCATGAAAAATATTGATAAACAAAGCATAGAAAATGCGTATCGTTTATTTGAAAGCAACGATATTGAAACTATTGAAATTGGTTCTACTCTTGGTTTGGTACAAATACATATTAATTTATTCAATAATCTATATGAATTTGCAGGGCAAATACGCACACAAAATATTTC
>JAYVJH010000134.1:0-6714 GCA_043769455.1 Runella sp.
AAATTGAGCGAACGACCCGAAAAGCGGCTATTGGAGTTTTGCGGACACCAGTCGCCAATACACACCTGTTGATCAATAATTTGTGTGCAGGGCGTAACAAAGTTTTGGTCAATGGCCGTAGTGTAAACAAAGGGCTTGAAAGTAGAGCCTGGCTGCCTTGCACCTTGCTTGACGTGGTCATACTTAAAATGTTTGAAGTTAATACCACCCACCCAAGCCTTTACATCGCCTGTTTGTGGTTCCATTGATACCATGCCTGTATGCAAAAAACTATTGTAATATTTCAACGAGTCAAGCGGACTCATCAGCGTATCTCTGTCGCCTCTGAGCGAATATACCCGCATTTTGATTTTGGTTGTCATGGCTTTTAATATAGCAGACTCACCAAAGCCCGCTCGCTTCATTTCAATGTATCTTCCACATTTTCTGAGTGAGCGTTTTATAAAATACGGGTCTTCAACATAGCCTTTGTCTTTTTTAATAACCCACGGTGTTGATTTTCTCAACTTAACTGAATTGTCGAGTTTCAGTTGCTGTATTTTCATATTTTGAGTCGCTGCGTCTTCGGCATATAGCTGCATTCGGGAGTCGATGGTCGTATATATCCGCAGGCCGCTGGTGTAGAGATCATAGTCGGTGCTGTTGTCTTTGTTATATTCCACGAGCCAGTCTTTCATCCAGTCTTTGAGGGCTTCTCTGAAATAAGGTGCGGGGCCAGTGTTGTGGTTTTCGATAGTGATTTTTAGGCCAAGTGTTTTTTGTTTAGTTTTAATAAAGTCTTGTTCTTTGATCAAACCATATTTGTTCATTTGTGCCAATACAGTATTGCGCCTTTCAAGCGACCGCTCTGGAAAAATGCGAGGATTGAATCTTGATGGGTTTTGTAACATTCCGACCAGCAATGCCGCCTGATGCAGGTCTAAGTTCCACGGCTCACGGTTAAAATACGTTTTGGCTGCCGTTCTGATACCCAGCGCATTGTTACCAAACGAAACTGTGTTGAGGTACATCATCATAATTTCTTGTTTGGTATAATTACGCTCTAACCTAACGGCCAAAATCCACTCTTTGGTTTTGGATATTACAGTTTTGATAATTGGAAAGCCGCCCAAAGTACCTTTAAATTTTTCGCTACGTGTTTCAAACAAATTTTTGGCCAACTGTTGCGACAGCGTACTACCGCCGCCAGAATTGCCACCGCCTGTGAGTCCTTTCAAAACCCGAAACATTGAGCGAGGGTCAATACCCGAATGTTTCATAAAGCGGGCATCTTCGGTAGCTACCAATGCCCGAACGACATTGGGCGATAGTTGGTCGAACTCAATAGGAGTACGGTTTTCGAGAAAAAACTTGGACAACAACTGTCCGTCTGCCGTTATAATTTCGGAAGCTACTTGGCTATTTGGGTTTTCGATGGCTTTGAGATCTGGCATTCCGCCAAAAAGCCAAAAGAAGTTAAAGAACACTGCCACAACATAAAGCACCGGCAATACCATTAACATAATACCAAAACGCCAAACTCGCCTGATGTTTGAATTGTATTTGCCTTTTATAAATTCCATTTACTAAAATGATAGGTTGAGAATTAGAATAATGCGAAAATAGCGATTTTATTGAAAAACACAAAAAATAATCACATTTGATTCAATAGCCTATCATACTCGTTGTGAGAGCCTATCCAAAACCAAATCATAGAACCATTGTTTTCAATGCCTAACACTCGATAAGATAAACCAACTCTTGCAAAAAATATTGGCCTTGTGTTGTGTACTTGTTTGTAATGTAAACTTGGGTGGAGGTGATTTTTTTGCCAAATACGATAGTTTTTACGTGCCGTCAATTTTATATTTTCGGGCAAACCAGCATAACAGTCTCTAAATTGTCGTGTAGTATAAGATTTCAGTCGCATTCGGTAGGTATAGTGAATCCATTTTTATGTTCTAACAAGGCTTCGTCAGCGAGGTGAGATAAAAAAGACTGGGACTCTGAAAATGTTTTAGACCAGTTGAGTTCTTCCAATAATAAATGAGCAAATCTGTTTTGCTCATTTGCGCTCAAATTTTCGATTTCGTGAACTACTCTTGATAGTGTTGCTGTAAGCATGGCTTTCATTGGTTTATTTTGAACAAAAATACAAAGATATTTCTATTTTCGAGTACTTAGTTCTTGCGATTCGAGTAGTTCTTTGGCACGGGGTAGGAGTGGGCTATTGGGAAACTCTTTGATAAAATCATTGACGGCTTTCAAATAAGCATCTCTGCCATTGACTTTGCCAGCGAGTAATATCCGCAAAAAACCAAACTTGTCTTGAATTTTAGTATTGGCATGGTTTGCTATTTCTGTTTCGCTGCGTGCAAGTGCTTCGGTATAGTTGCCCGACTGGTAGAGCAAATATAACTGCTCATAGTCTCTGGTGGCTTGTAACTCTGGGTTGCCAACAACGTCAGTCTTACCGCCCGAATTGTTTATCAGTCGTAAGTAAGGCGAATTTGGAAATTCTGTACCCAAAACGTCTTTCCATTTGGGTTTATTGGTCTGTATGTCGGTCAAATATAACAAATAATAAGTCTCTGGTTTGTAGCCAGTTGCTGAAAACCGTTCGAGGAGTTCTTTAAATGTTTTGACAGAATTGACAGGTTCGTTTAGTCCAAATTTATATATTTTTCCTAACTGATAATGGCTGTCTTCGAGCCGTTTGTTAGAGGCATCAAACTCAGGTTTGCGAAATGGAATATTGGCTTTGAGGCTTTCTTTTTTTGTTTTCCATTCGGGCGAGTCTTTTGTTATTGGCTCGTTGCTCATCGAAGCCAAGTTGGCGGCACCATTTACTACCGTGGGCATAACTGGCGTGCTTGCCGTGGGGCTGTTGTCGGTAAGCAGGGTCAAGGCCGAAGTTTTGTTGCTTCTTCGCCAGTCGTCGGCCAGCGTTCGGCGGCCCCATTTTTGTTGAAAATCAATCTTATTTTGGTTTGCCAATAATTTATTGTACAACACAAATTGCTCTGTTTGAGGTGTTTGTATGTCTGCCAAGTTTATGGCTTCTACTGCCTTTGCAGCATCAATCAACCGTTGGGCTTCTTTACGTTTTTTGGTTTCTTCATCTATTTCTTTCTCAATAAGTCCGTCCAATAATCTATCCAATGCCGCTGGGTTTAGCTGCGATAGCCGTTGCAAACTATCTTCGGTTCTGATTACGGTTAGTTGTTTTACAAAATCGTCAAGTACGGCTTTGCGGTCGGCTACTTTGGTATATTGCAACGACGACTTAGGCAAAACCGCCAGCGAACTATCGTAATAGGCTTTGGCTTGTTCGTAATTTTGTAGTTTTTCATAATTGATACGAGCCATTTCCAGATATGTGTATGGTACTTGCGAGGTATTGGTAGTGGTATTTTGAACAGATTTCTTAAAATAGTCTAATGCTTTGGCAAATTTGTTTTTTCGAGTTTCTATGACCCCCATTGCATAATAAAGCCTGTCTTTGAGGTCGTTATTTTTGCGGTCATCGAGTAGTTTATCAAACCCATTATCGAGCGATACATTTGGGTCGGTCAGTGATTCGTTTTGCAGAGAGTTCAAGTTGGCATAAAAACCAAGGTCGTAGTTGGGTCTATTTTTGGCTACCTGTTCATATTTTTTGTTGGCCATCTGGTATTTTTCCATCAAGTCATACATTTGTGCCGCTGCAAAATACGTTCGGGCTTTGTCCTCGTTTTTGGGCATGAGGTCAAATGTTTCTTCCAAAATAGCAGTTGATAAGCCATATTCTTGTTTTTGCTGGTGCAAATAAGCTTTGTTCAAATAAAAATCACGGGTATTATTTTTGTTCAATGGCTGTGAGCGCAGGTACTCGGCCACCGCCAAGCTGGCATTGTAATCTTTGGTTTCGGTATAGGCTCGCATGAGCCATATCAGTGCTTCGTGTTTGTCGTTGTCGTCTGAGCCTTTTACGTTTATGTATTTTAGTGTTTCGATGCCCTCCGTAAACTGCCCTTTGTAGAGCCTTGCTTTGGCAATCAACACCAACGAATTGTCCACCCATTTGCTATTTTGGTGTAAACTTGGCACAAGCGAGCCTTTCTTGATTACGTCGTCCAACAATGGTCTCACTACCTGTGCCTTGACCGAGTCTAATGGTTGCAAAATAGGCATCAGTTGGTTATAATCGTCTTTTCGGTTGTCGTTAAGTGTTTTTTCGGCTTCTGTCATCTTGTCTCGTGCTATAATATAAGCATTGAACTTGGCCGTTAGGTTGTGATAGCCCACTGCTACGGGGCCAGTACTAAATTGCGAACAAGACGAAAGCCAACAGCTAATAATAACTGTGCAAAAAGATAAAAAGAAATAAGTGTAATATTGATTTTTCACAACAGGGGGTATATTAATGCGAAAGTAAGCCACAGAACTAACGATTTCTTTATTCTAAAATTGTACGCCCCAAAAATATAAGAATATAGATAAAAAGTATTATTTTTGCGACCAAAATTAACTAAACGACTATCAAAAGATGAATTTTATAGAAAAAATCAGTAATCTATACAAAAGAAAAATACTCAGAACAGACAAAGACCGCTGGAACTACCAATATAACTTGGGTCGCTGGGAAGGGCTCGGTGCGCTCGAAGAACTATCGCGGTTTAGTATCATTGTAGGTTATTCGCAGCATTTCAAGCCCGAAGGCAAAATATTAGAATATGGTGCAGGCGAAGGCTATCTGCAACAGCGGTTCGACAAGTCGAAGTACAGTCTATATTATTCGACAGACGTGTCAGATGTGGCCATTGACAATGCACAAAAATACAACGACCACAAAACCCAGCATTTGATTGCTGACATGAATACCTACGACCCGTCGATAAAGTTTGACGTTATTATAATCAATGAAGCCGTTTATTATGGCCACTCCGTACAGGCTATTTTGGACAGATGTGCCAATTACCTGAACGACGATGGCATATTTATTGTGAGTATCAATCACGATGACCGTAACGCCAAATGGCACAAAATGATGGACGAATGTACTTTTCCTAAAATTGATAAAAGTACTGTAACAACCGCTCGCAATACATTTACTATCACTGTTTTAGGAAAATAGATGAAAGATGTATGCTGCAAGATGGGCGTTGTAGTAGGCAAAAAAACATACATCATGCACCATATATCAAGTACTTATTTTTGAATTTCAGAAACATTCTTTCTTTTTTTAGGGTTATAAACGGATTAAGTATTTAGCAAGATTTATGATAGAAAATCCAATTAACCCCGATAAAGTTGCCGAAAACCCAGGCTTGATGGCCTATGCACATTCGGCAGGTGGGGCAGTAATTAAGCCTGACGACATGGGTAAGGTCAAAGGTAAAGCAGTGTTGGCCATGCACCAACAATCTGAGCGACAACTCAATCAGGTATATCAACAGATGGCGATTTTGGCACAACAAGCCAAAGAACTTCGTCAGCGTGTAGAGGTTTCAGAGCGTATTTATCGGGTAAATATGGGTTTTGACCCAATACTAAACGAAACTTACTACGTTTATGAAAAAGAAGACGGTACAGATCTACTCTCAATGGTAGCACCCGATGAATGGGGGCGGTCGTATAAGTTTAGTCGCTTTGTGGCCAAAGTAACCATGCTCGCCGACCATACTTGGGACGTGCAATATAATGAAAATCAATAGATTCTGAGTTATCAATTCAGCCATTCACTCAATCACTCAATATGTACACTTGGGAAACAATCAAGCCTTACGAAGATATTTTATTTACACTTCACGAAGGTATTGCTAAAATTAGTATCAATCGCCCCGAGAAGCATAACGCCTTTCGGCCTCAGACAGTCAAAGAAATGATTGATGCCATGCACATCTGTCGAGAAGATGAGCGCATCGAAGTTATTATTTTGACGGGCGAAGGTGGAAAAGCGTTTTGCTCAGGCGGCGATCAGTCTGTACGAGGCCATGGCGGTTATGTTGGCGACGACCATGTGCCACGCCTAAACGTACTCGATCTTCAAAAAATGATACGCTCTATACCCAAAGTCGTGATAGCGATGGTAGCTGGCTACGCCATTGGTGGAGGCCACGTACTGCACGTAGTGTGCGATATGACCGTGGCGGCCGACAACGCCAAATTTGGACAAACAGGTCCCAAAGTAGGTAGCTTTGACGGTGGCTTTGGGGCATCTTATTTGGCTCGGGTTGTTGGTCAGAAAAAAGCCCGTGAAATATGGTTTTTGTGCGATCAATACGATGCCGATGAAGCCTTACAGATGGGGCTTGTCAATAAAGTAGTGCCGCTCGACAAACTCGAAGAAACGACCGTGGCATGGTGTAAAAAAATACAGTTAAAGTCGCCGCTGTCTATTCGCATGCTCAAATCGTCGTTTAATGCCGAGCTCGATGGCCAAGCTGGTATTCAAGAGTTGGCAGGAAACGCAACACTACTTTACTACCTGACCGAAGAAGCCAAAGAAGGATTTAACTCATTCTTAGAAAAACGCCAACCCGATTTTAGTAAATTCCCAAAGTTTCCTTAAAAGTAGTGAGTGTAGAATCAAAAAAAATAGATTTGTACAAAGAGTTCAGGACGTATTCTAATTTATCAGAAGATGGTAAATTAGAATACAAAGTTAAATTGACAGATGATGCGTCTAAACGGTCTGAATCAGAAAAATCTGAATATAAAGCAGCTATCTTCTCAAATGTGCAAGAAATCAGA
>JAYVJH010000135.1:0-15868 GCA_043769455.1 Runella sp.
TGTGTATGCTTGTAGTTGTATTTGTTTGTCTTGGCAATGGCTCTGTAAGTTTTTTAGATACAAATATGGGCTAAACTCTACTTGATTGACGGCAGGAACGATGCTACTGTAAAGTGCCAATTCGTCCAAAAACGGAACTAAGTAATTGGCCACACCAATAGCCCTAACTCGGCCATCGGCGTAGAGTTTTTCGAGAGCCAGCCAAGTGTCTTTCCGAGTTGTTTTTATTGGCCAATGTATCAAGTACAAGTCAATATACTCGCAGTTTAGTTTTTGCAAACTATCATCAAATGCCCTCAGCGTATTGTCGTAGCCTTGTGCATTGTTATGGACTTTGGTCGTAACAAAAATTTCAGTTCGTGTTATTTGGCTTTGCCTTACTGTATTGCCAATCTCGACTTCGTTTTGGTACATCGCCGCCGTATCTATGAGTCGATAGCCAATTTCTAACGCCCACGATACTGCCCGCTCGGCCTCTTTGTTGTACATATCATACACTCCCAAGCCAAGCAGCGGCATGGTGTTGCCAGTATTTAGAGTAGTATAAAGTTGGTCGTTTACCATTTGTTGAGTCCCAATAGTTTTTTGCCCAATTCGTTTAGCTCGGCAGTTTCGTATTTAGTTTGTTCCCAATTTCTGGGGTCGCCTGGGAAGGCGTAACCCTCTGGCGAAATGCGGTTTTTCCAAGAATTTATACGCCAGTCTCGCATGGCCTCATTGTCTTCTTCGGCAGGCATCATCGACAGGTATTGCGCCATTCGTACTTTATCGGCAGAGTTGTTAGGGCGTATTCCGTGTGGCGTTATGCTGTTAAATATCAACAAATCGCCTGCTTGGATCTTTACTTTGTGGTACTTGCCCTCAAACGCCGATGTATCGGGCTTGAAACGATTGCGGTCTTCGGGTTGGGTCAGTTTCCAAGTATCATAAGTACGGTATAGCTCAGGAATACACTGAAAACCACCCATATTTTCGTCGGTTTGGTCGGCCAAAGCCAGCACGCCTTGTACGTTTTGTGGGCGAGTTTCGGGGTCATAATCCCAATGTATAAAACCTTTGTACTCAAAACCGGGCCTAATCGGAAAATTCAAATTGGCACGGTCAATCGTTACCCATAGTTTTTCTGTTCCCCAAATATCCGTAAACGCATCGTGTACCCGTTGCATCTGGCGGTTGTTCCACAAGTGTTGGTTATTATAGACCTCAACCATGCCCGTCCCTGCCAATTCTTTCATTTTCATCTCGGCTCGGGCTTCTGTGTACCAAGTACTTTGGTCGTTGGGGTCTTTTTCTTCAAATTCCCATAAAAACTGAGCCGTTGCCAAGGCTTGCTCTTTGGGTACGGCATTTTTGACGATAACGTAGCCATTCTCAACCCAAAAACCCCAATCTGCTTCGCTCAACACTTTGAGCGGCTGGCCGTTTGACCTATCGTTTAGTTTGAGATAGCTACTGGTAGCTGTCGAAGGATTGCCGGGTATGTCTTTATGATTGGCGTTGGGCATCATTGTGGCGAACATTGTTTGTTGTTCCATCGTTATTTATAGTTTTGTATTGAAATAATGATACAAATTTACGGGCATTACAATTATATTTTTACTACAATAATTACCTATTTTTGAACAATATTGATATTTAATTATAAAAATTACCATATAATTGTAAAAATAAGGTTCAGCTAAGATATTATTGAGCTAAAAACATCTTTTAGTATTCAAAAACTTTGACCTGTTTATTTGAATACATAAAAATAGCAGAAAGCTGATACTTTAAATTTATCTTTTTTATTACACAGAGATACACTGAGTTTTAAAAGAGATTCACAGCGTTTTTTTAGTAATTCTTCTCTGAGTATCTCCCTTTTCTCGGTGAATCTCTGTCTAATAATTTGACAATATTTTGTTGTGAAACCACCGCATTTGCTTGGCTCTGTCGGGTAACAACTATCGATAGCCCTCTGGGCGATTTGCAACGATTGATAAACGATTATTATGAAAATTGAATTAGAAAAAATCAAACCCCATACCGATAGTTCGTTTAGTTTATTGGTCAATCCTCGACTAAGCGATTTTTTTTACTGGCATTTTCACCCAGAGTTAGAGCTGATTTACATCGAAGGCGCAAGCGGTACTCGGCACGTGGGCGAGCATATATCGCAATATTACGAAAGCGATTTGGTTTTTATTGGTTCAAATATCCCACACCTCAACTTTGACTATGGCCTCAAAACCGACTACGAACAGATTGTGGTACATATCAGACACGATTTTTTGGGATCTGCTTTGGCTCATACACCCGAACTATTAAAAATATACCAGCTGTTTGAAAACTCAAAATTGGGCGTAGCCTTTGGCCCGCAAACAAAACAACAAGTAGCCAACCGACTTAAAAAACTACCTTTATTACCTTATTTTGAACAATTTTTAGAAATAGTAGCCATCTTTCAGATATTGGCCAACGCACCCGAAGTAGAACTATTGCACACCAGCCCGTTTGAAAACCAATATACCAAAAAAGACCAAGAACGTATGAAACGACTGTACGCGTTTATTGACCAAAACTATGAACGAAAAATAGAAATCATAGAAGTAGCCCGTTTGAGTAGTTTGTCAGAAGCTGCTTTTTGTCGTTATTTCAAAAAAATGACAAGGCTTACTTTTACCGAATTTTTGAACCACTACCGTATCAATCAAGCTCAAAAATTATTACTTTTAGACAAAAATATTACAGAAACCTGCTATGACTGTGGTTTTGAAAGTGTGTCGTATTTTAACCGTATTTTCAAAAAAATAACCAACGAAAATCCATTAGCTTTTAAAAAACGCCACCTAAACAAATAAAATATCTGTCAAGTAAATAGTAATAATGGGCGGAACTACTAAATTTGTAATCTTTCACGATACATTATCTCGTTATGCTTTCAACATTACTTTTTTCGATTTTGATGCTTGCCGTTGGCGGCGGCATTGGTTATTTTGTTTTTGGGCAAAAATTGGGCCAGCAAAAAACCATTACCGCTTCTTCGACAATTTTGCTTGAACGCATCGAAAAAGTGTTTAAAGTTGTGATGGCCGAAGGTTATTTTACCGAAATATTTGACTACAAAGACGACAAAAAAATGTGGTATTTGTTCAGTAATTCTAAAAAAGCACTCGTCATTGCCAAGGCCAAGGTAATGGTAGGTTTTGACTTTGGAAAAATGAAATTTAGAATTGACGAAAAAACCAGTAAAATGATAATTGAGTACTTTCCAGAGGCCGAAATTTTGTCGATTGATACCGACTACAAGTTTTATGACATCGAAAACGGCTTGCTCAATCGTTTTAATCAGGACGACTACACCAATCTGCTCAACGATGCCAAAGCGGCCATGAACGACAAAGCCATGACCAGCGACTTGCCCCGTATTGCCAACAACCAAGTACAACTGATGATGTACCAGTTGGCGGCTTCTATGAACTGGAAAATAGACTTACAAATACCCGAAAACACTCAGAAAAAAGCACTTGACATTACCCCTCACGAACCACTCATAGCCGAGCCTAAAATGCTGAAATAAAACATTTTAAGTAGTGAATAGTGAAAAACGAATAACGGAAAACATTTTAACTAATTAACAATCAGACATTTCAAATAAATCAAAACATTATTTATTTATATGCAACTACCTATGAACAAAATATTGATTTTTTTATTGCTTATATCCTCTCCACTCTTTGCCCAAATCGAAAAGGGAAATAGTTATATTTGGGGAACTGCAAGTGCCAACAATTTGAATTTTTCGAGTGGTAGCGTTTATACTAACAATCGCTTTAGCCCCAATCTAAATCTTAGCTACGGCAAATTTATAAAAGATGGGCTAATGATTGGGGCATCAATTGGCCTCACTGGGTCGATAGAACGTATCAAAACTACATTGCCCAACAACTCGAGTACGAGCAGCAACGACAATCTCACAAGTCAGATAGGGTTGTTTGCTCGGCAATATTTTAAGGCCATACCACGGCTCTATCCTTATGCAGGGGCTGGTCTGCGATTTTCAACTTCTCAAAATACCATTGATGACAAGCGGATTAGTAGCGGTTGGGCAGTTTTACCACAGTTTCAGTTAGGGTTCAACTATTTGGTTAGTCCACGTATATCGGTTGTTTTGGGTACTACGTCAAGCGTTTTTCCGATTGGTTTTTATGGATTAGAAATGGGCTTAAATTATTCTTTAAAATCTCAAAAACTCAACAGCAAAGTCTTAGCTATTGAACAAACTAATACTCGAAACTGGCTACTGGGGGCTGGGTTGTTCTTTTCTGGCAATTCGACAAATAGAAGTATGCAAGTCGCCAGTAGTTATTCAAGCGGTCTTAATGTATCGGTAGGGCGTTTTGTGGGTAATGGTTTGCTGGTTGGTTTGGGTATTGGTGTCAGCACAAACAACTATATTTCAGAAACCCCAAAACTCGAAACCAACAGTTTAATTATTAGTTTTCAGCCATTTATCAAAAAATATTTGAGCCGCAACAGGCAGCTTTCACCCTATTGGTCGGCTGGTTTGAGCTACGAGCAGCAAATGACCAAAAACAATAATGGTTCTTCGACAGACATCAAAAACAATATTTATGGCTTTGATGGCGGTATGGGTTTGGCTTATTTTATTGGCAATAATCTCATCTTAGAAGCTGGTTTAGCCAACGTTAGCTATCGTAGTCTTGCATTTGATGGCAATAAGTCTAACAGTGTAGGTGGTGGCTTTACGTTTAGTCCTAATTTTACGCTGAACTATGTACTAAAAAGCCAGCCGAAACAGTAGCGTTTGGGCTGGCTTTTAAAATAGTCGTGTGTTTATAGTTTTGTGTCGTGAGTTAAATATAATACTGCAAATCTGTTAGGTAGTGAAAAACGAATAACGAAAAGTATTATGATTAAGCAAATTTAAACAGGACAATAAATTCAGATAACCCATTGCAAATCAAATACTTATTCAATCATTCATAATTCTACATTACTACTTAGTACGATTTTTTGTTTTTGGGCTAATGATAAATCAATACCTTAGACACAGCCACTTGGTTGCCCGTTGTGATACGGCTCAAATAGTTGCCTGTTTCAAAGGCAGACACGTCCACGTCGTGCGTTGTGCCAATAGCTACTGCCCTATACAACACTTTGCCTTGCAGATTAACTAATTCTATAACTGCATCTTTTTGTACGGAGCTAAATGTTAAGTACGAATGTGCGGGATTTGGAAACACAAAAGGCTTACCCGACTCGTCAAACGAAAGAGCGATGATACGTGAATATTCAAACTTGCCTCCTACATCTACTTGGCGCAGGCGGTAGTAGTTGATACCCAAAACAGGTGTTTCGTCTTTGTAAGTATAAAACTGGGCATTGGTCGTTGTGTTTTTACCAGTTACACGTGCCAATGTACCAAATTCTTTGGCATCGGCACTACGCTCAACGGCAAAATAGTCATTGGCCGTTTCTGAGTCTGTTGTCCATTTGAGACCAATGGTTTTGCCTTCTTGTGTGGCACTAAAACTCGATAGTTTGACAGGTTGCGGATCCAGTCGTAGCTGCCACACATCGTAAGTTACAGTATAACGGGCTTTGCCACCCAAACCTGGACCCATGGTAGCACGCCCATCGGCATTGCCACCTTCTCGGGTTGTAGTAATGTTGGCAGAGGCCGTAAAATCGACATTGAAAGTACCACCTGTTTGGCCAATATTTGATGTACTGGTATATACCTTTGCACCCAAATTACCAGCAGATGCTCCTGTATTTGTTGTACCAACACCTGTACCAAAAGCAGCTTGG
This sequence comes from Runella sp., assembly GCA_043769455.1. GTDB lineage: Bacteria > Bacteroidota > Bacteroidia > Cytophagales > Spirosomataceae > JAYVJH01. The sequence goes on from JAYVJH010000135.1 coordinate 5,815, forward strand.
TTGCCACTCGGGAAGTACCACGAACTGGCACTTGCCGTAATGCCCCCACAACCTGCATTGTGTGCAACGCCATCGGTAACGTTGTATGAGTTGCCCGAGCCAGCATCTGGAAAAAATCCCAGTACTTGTGTAACCGTTTGAGTAGGTATAACGGCATCGTTCACGATTGCAAACTCAGCGGCAGGTACATTTAGCCTCATACCATAGGTAGCCACAATCTTAAAACTCGAACACTGGCCACCGTTACCGCCGATGGTAGTAAAACGCAGTTCATCAGCACCCACGCCTGTACCATTGCCTACGCCATCGTCTAAGAGTTCTAATTTAGAACTTACTGGCAAAAAAACCGTTCCAGAACTTGCACCATTGGCCACGCCTGCGTTAGGATTGGCGTTAGTCCACTGGTTTAGCTGTACTCGTCGGGTTTCGCTGGTGCTATTGGCCCAGTTTGGGTTGCCTGTGGCAGGGTTACAACTCAACGACAAGCCAGCATTGGCGGCGTTGTTGGCATTGGTTTGACCAAAATTGCCAAACACCTGCGACTGAATATAATTATTGCCCGGTGTACCAACCGTTGTAGAGGGTACGGTACTACATTGGCTCGCCCAACCAAAAGAAGTATCGTTTACACCACAGTTGGCTGTATTGCCGCAAGGGCTTGCTGTTTGGTTGCCATTACCCCCGCCCGTATAGCCTGTGCCACCATTAAAGGTAGCGTTAGCCGTTGTTTTGACCCACACATAGCCAGGTGCTGGCGTTGCCGATGGTTGGGCTTGGGCTATGATTGACACACAACCCAAAATATTTATCAATAAAAATTTTTTCATTTTCTTTAATTTTTTAGGGTTAAAAATTTACATACTACGTGATACCATTCCATCGCTAAGAGACCCTGCTTTGAGGGTTATTTTTTTGAGTTCGCCTACTTTTTTGAGTTGCGGAGTTTGGTACACTTTCTTTGTACTGTTGTCAATTTGTTGTATTTTGTTCATATTATTATAAAATTAAAATAAGTTAAAAATTAGTTTTGAATCTGTACTTTAAATGTTTTTGATTGGCCACTATCGGTTTTTATCTGAATCAGATAGCTACCAGAGGGGTATTTTTGCATTGGTATTTGGGTGTTGTTTTTTATAGAAAGTGTTTCTACCACAACTCCTCGCATATCAATAACACTAACGACCGACGGCTCTTTGATGCCATCGATACTCAATATTTCGGTAGTAGGGTTTGGAAATACCCGTATGCCGTTGCCAGTTATAATGGCTGCCTTGATGGCCGAATAACTAAACGATTTGTCGAAATCTGTTTGTTTGAGTCTATAATAACCCGTGCCTGTTAGAGGTGCCATATCGGTATGGGTATAAATCAGTTTCTCACGGGTATTGCCTGCGCCCTTGATGGTTGTGAGGGTTTTCCATGATTTGAGGTCGCCGCTTCGTTGCACTTCAAAAACGTCATTGTTTACTTCGTCTTCGGTAGCCCAGTTTATTTTTACTCTGTCGTTGTTTTCGACTATTGCCTCAAACAACACCAATCTAACGGGTTGAGCGCAAGCCGCTACTACAATATTAGGAATAACTACTTGACAACCTTTTGAGTCTTGTACCGTAACACTGTGTGTACCTGTGGCTATATTAAACACATTGGTTGGCTGTGCTGTAGCATCGAGCGTATAGTTGTATGCAGGTGTACCCGCCGCTGCCGTAACAGTAAGTGTGCGAGTGCCATTGGGAACTGATGCTGCGGTATAAATACAATCACTCAGAACAGTAGTTGCCGTAGGGTTTGGATTGACAATGACTTGAACCGAGGCTTTGTCCTTAAAACAACCTTCGGCTACATAATAAGTCGTAGTCATAGTTGGCGACACGGTCGTTGGAGTTGTAGTGGTCAAAGCGGCATCGCTGTACCAAGTTAGAGCAGCAGGGTTGGCCGTTGTTGCACAAGTACCCTGATTGACGGTTGGATTTTTGGTTAATAGATTGACCGATGTACCGCTACATATTTCAAAATTGGTGAGAGTAGTAGGTGTAATCGGGTTCAACTGGCCAATATTGGTTATTCTATAAAAACCTTCAATAGTATCAACATCTCCGAGTGTATTGTCAGAGCCTGGCTGGCGGGTAGCTGTGCCGTTGCCTGGCCCATTGCCTTCGTCCGACTCAGTATTGCCACAACCTGAGTCTGTTGTGCCTGTTACGGGGTCTATGTTTGTTACTGAGCAGCCGCCACAATGGTCGGCATCGTAGGGTACATCACCAATTTGCTCGTTTACTACACCGTTTCCATTGCCTGGGGCGGAGTCAAAAACGTCATAGTCGTCGTTATTGAAAGTAGTATAAATAGCGAAGTTAAACGGCACACCTGTACTGGCATTGGGCGCACCACCAATTTGCGACAATGGTATTCTAAACTCAATGCTTTTATTGGCACAATTATTTCTAAAATCGAAAGTTCCCGCACCTTCGGCAGCGTTGTTTACATCGGTAGCAATAGCCGCTGCGCCACCAGCCGCTCTGAGTTCGGCATAGCCTTGGTTTTCAAAAGATATAAAATACTCGGGTTTCCAGCCTGCAAAATCGACCCGTTTGTTGAATGGTGCTTGGGTACGGTCTAATTTTTGGGTTGGCCCTGTTAGGTTGTCTGTATCAATGGCAATAAACAAGTCCAAATTATCATCGCATATATTAGGACCTGTTACCGTGAGATACAAAAAGGTTGCATCGTAAGTAACATGGAAGTTTTTGATGTCTGCAAAGCCAGCACCTAAGTCGCCCTGAAAACCAGCACCACCATTGCCCGTTCTATCAAAAAAGTACTGTGCGGCACTCTCACCTACAAAGTCAGAGCTTGTCGTTGAGCCACCAGTTGGTATCACAAAAGGGTCTTCGGTAATAAATGTATAGCTGGCATCTGCCGTTCCGTCCAATGTTACTGTATTGCCTGTTATGGCAGTAACACATTCGTTTTTGCCGCCGTCCACAGTTACCAATGTCAATGCAGCCGACGTACAGCCAGCCGTAGGTAGTGGCTCAGGAATGGCATACACATAGTAAGTACTTTTGGTTGTAGGCAACGAAACACCACTAATCGAAGCCATACCAGTTGTTACGGCAGCCGTTCCTAAACTTGTTCCACCTACATAAGGATTGCTCAGTGGCGTAGCAGAATAAACAAATTTTACATTAGGAGCAGCGGTTGCATTGGCAGTTAAGTTGATTGACGTAGCATTTGAGCAAACAGAATTTTTGGAGGCCACCAAATTACTAATACAAGGGCAGGTTTCTTGTACAAAAATGGCATAACTACCTGCTGGTATATCCATATAAAGCTGGTTGTCGGCCTGAACGCTATTGCTGGTTGTGAGCGTTGCGCCGCCATCGCCACCACGCAGAATATTCCTAAAAACTGTTCCTGCCGATACGCCATTGCGGCCTACTATTACTCGGTGGTCGGCTCTGAGTGGTGCAGTTTTATCAAAATTGATAGCTACAATCACTTCTTTGCCGGCCACAGAGCCAGTTCCGTTGAGTTGATAGACCAATGTATGGTTGCCACGGGTTGAGCCTGTCAAGAAGTCTGTACCGTCAGAACTGGCCATACTTGGGTTTTGGTTTTTGTTCAGATAGTCGGCACTCGTAGAGCCATTGATATAGGTTTTGAGGACGTTAATCAAAGGGTCAATTTGGGATTTCAGACCCATTCCAGCCCAAGGGTGAGCGGCGGCAGTCGGAAAATAATTAGATTCCCAGGCATCGCCCGGGCAACCATTAGCCCCCATTGTAGATTGGTTTGGGTAGCCATAATAATCTGGCCAAAATACCGTTGGCACGCCCAACTGATTGTTAGTTAATATATAAGCATAACCCAAAATAGGATTATCATGCACCAACGACACGTCGTAAGTTCGGTTGGCATCTCTAAAATCATGGTTATTGACCATTGTAGCCACATTAAAACCCGACATTCCTCGGCCTGTGGTGAGTGCATCATTATAGGCGGCACGTGCGTCCCAGCTTGAATTGGCTTGGTCAATGGCGTTTTTGAGTGCATACCTAAGCGGAAAGTCAAACACTTTGGGCTTGACGGCGGCGGCGGCAGCGGGTGTCAAGCCAGCCACTACGGTATTGACCCAGTTCTGTAGAGCAGGATTTTCGCTACCATACCATTCACCAACGGCCAAGTCGGGCGTGCGGCCCGAGGCCACCATTGCATTGATTAACTTAGCAACAAACGAAGCCTCAAAGTGCTTGATAGCGTCCATTCTCAACGAGCGCACTCCCAATACGTCCCATGCCCACTTTGTCCAGTCTATTAGAGCCGTTTCGGTGCTTAGTACGCTGTGGTCTAAGTCATAAAAATAATCCATACTTTGCCGAGAAAAGGCTGGCCCCAAGCAAGTACTGGCTACATTGCCCTCTGGGCCGCCTGTGTAGTTGGGTCTAAAATTCGTCCAGTTCATACCACCAGCACCACTTGGCATGGTGTTGAAATTGGTATAAGTTTCAGTAAAAAAACTACCTACAATGTCAGTTCCTGGGCCTGCATACCATATTTTCCAGGGGCGATGGTCAGAATAATTACCATTGAAGTTAATGGCTTCAAAGACAATTGAGTCGCCAGCGGCATTAAAATCGGCAGCGGTAAGGGTTACTTTAAACTCATCATTGTCGCCTGCACTCTCAATGCGATTTTTGTAGTTACGCCCCAACTGCGCTGTTTGGGTTGTAATGTCAGAGGCTGTCAAGTCCACGTCTGGCGTAACGACTGGCGACCAACGACTACCCCCCTTTTTTTTGGTTGTAGCATGAAACATATAGTCAAAATTAGGACTAACGTAGCCATTTGACCGAGACTGCATATTAAAATAATAATCGCCCGCACCACGACCCGTACTGCCGCCAATGGGTATCACCATACGATAACGGTCTGACGGAAAAGGGTTTTTGTATGTCGAAACCGTACCATTTACGTCGGGGCAGTTACCATTGTTGTTGCCTGCATAGTTCATGATATAGTCTCTGACGGCATCGTTTTTTTCGGGCAAGCCAGCGTCTCTGTGGTTATAGACCATATCACCCACAGGCGATATACCTGCATTGCGGAGAGCCGTAGTCATGGCTATAATATCACCCTTTGTCCCCAAAGCCGTCATACTATTGTTGTTTGGGCCAATATATAAATCACGGGGGTCGTAGCCACCACTTTTATCGCCGTTACCAGCAAAAGGCGGAAACCAATAATTAGTAAAGCCCGAAGCCGCCAAATTGGTTGCCTGAGCCTGAATACCATTGGCCCAATTGACACCGCAACCAGTTTTGGGATATTGCCAATAAAAACCCTGCATCATTACCTGTTGTGAATAGGAAAGCTGGCTACAAAAAACAACAATACTGGCTACTAACCAGCGAGCAAAGGAAAGATATTTCATGAGTTAAAAAAGTAATATAATTGTTGAAATAAAATACAAATAAAATAGCCGCCTGTGTTTTGCAGGTGGCGAGTGTTTTCAGTAAAAATGTTGAGTAAAAAAAAGGATAGCTTTATTGTGTGTAGCTGGTGTGGGCTACACACAATAAACCAATTATCCATAGGTTAAGATTTGTTATATCTAATACTGTTGCTGTAAGGGCTTACAACCGCAACTTTGTTAAATACAAAAACATGGTGCAATATTACAACAAATAGCCACCGCCGCAGGTTTTTTGATAGAAAATGAGTGCCACAATCTATAAAGTGGTACGACATTTTGTGTATTTGGTCAATTATTGTAGGTCTATCGTCAAATAATAGTACGGGAGGGGCTTGGCCAATGAATCACTACTTCAAGAAACGGTGCTTTTATTTTCGTAGGTTATTCCAAAAGTTGGTAATATTCTTTGGGAGTTTGATTGGTTAATTTTTTGAACGACCGATTGAAAGCCGTTTTAGAATTGAAGCCCACTTCAAAAGCAATAGCCAATAGTGTATAGTTCTTAAATTGAGGGTCGGACATTCTTTTTTTAAACTCTTCGACACGATAAGAATTAACGAGATCAAAAAAGTTTTTCTCAAAGCCATCATTGATTACTTTTGAAAGCGTAGTGGGGTGTATCTTGAGCTTTTCGGCCAAATCGTTGAGTGTAAGTTTGGGGTTAATGTATGGTTTTTGGTTTTTCATATATGCCTCCACTTTTGGTTTGAGTAGCAGTATATTTTCGTCTTGTTGATCTGAGGTTTTGGGTTTGGTTGGTGTTGCTTTGACTTCCCCCAAAAATGAAATACGTTCGGCTATTTTAAAAACCTCGGGTTGATGAATGGCAAAATATCCCAAAAAATAAGGTGTTACCGACAAAGCCAGCCATATAGCATCGGTACTTTTTTCAGCAATATTGAGCGTATCGAGTCCAAAAAACCACTGTGCAGCCATCATCGTACAAGCAAAAAACCATAGACACAGACAAGTCGTGATGATAACCATAGCCGTGTTGAGGTATTGCAAATTTTGTTCGTAAGAGTGGCTTGTTGTATAATTGACTTTATAGGTATGTAGTACTTTTCGGCAGATATACCAGTAGTACAGGTTTGAAAAAAACGAGATTCCACCCAAAGAAGCAAAGAGCCATACCCAGCTTCTGTCCACAATGCTATTCATAAAAGCCTCTCGCTCCATAAAGAACAAAGGCAAATACACAAGCAAATGAAGTATCGCTGGAATGTAATGGTAGTACCAACGAGTGGAGCGTACCGATGTCAGTAGTTTTTGAATATATAGATAAAAAGTAGGGGCAAACAAAAACATTATAAAATCGGGTATCAGAATCAGTTTGGGATACAACTGAAAAATATCTCTATATGCACTCGCCACACGCACCAGTAGTGCCATAGACGTAATGCCGATAGCAATAACCAGCAATCTGTTGGCGGCTTGGTTGTAGTCTTGGATAGTACTGATGGCAACAATGAGCAAAAAACCTTGAAAAGCTGATAATATTACCAAAAAGTCATAAATCGACAGCATATTTCCAGCCAAATCTTCCCAGTTTTCTACCTCAATCTTTATGGTCTGGTATTTATTTTTATTTGACCGATTTACGAACCGATTGGCACGGGCTTTACCGTTTTTTCGCCCCTCGACCGATGCCCAATTGCCACGTGTTATTTTATATTCGACGATTGGTAAGCTACTAAAAACCCTAACTTGGTATTGCCCATTGTATTGTTTTTTAAATTTAAAGTTTCGATTATCAGTATTCCAATTATTAAAATTCCCAGCTAAATATATAGACGCATCGTGGGGTGTGCTGGTAGGCAAAGACGTGATAACAAAAGTATAGCTCGAAAGAGTACTATCAAGCATTTTATTGACTTCGGGACGAATTTGGGCAGATATACCAAAAGACAGGAGTAGAAATATGCTGGCTGGCAAAAAAAATTTCATTCCAATAATCATAGTTTTATTTTGAACCCAAATTTACCACTATTTTAATTTTATTGTGGCATTTATGATAAAAATATCCCCATATTTGGCTCAATGTAGCACATTAAAAACGAGTTCTTTCAGAATAGCCCCTTCGCCATTGCCTCCAGCTTCTATGCCTTTCGAGCAGTTATCGGCGTGGCGTAGGGCTTTGATGGCTTGTGCCAACTGAACGACGTTAAAATTGCGAGCGGTAGCCATGTAGTCTTTGACAAAAAAAGGATTGACCCCCAACACCGATGCCAAATTGGACTCTGACTTGTCGGGCGTACCATGTACAACGAGTACTTTACTAAAAAAACCATACAAAGTAACCAAAATTTGTTGCACTGGATTTTCTTTTGCGTTGGCCGACAAATAATTGGCTATTGTATTTGCTTTCAGGACATTTCTTTGGGTAAAGGCTTTTTGTAGTTCAAAGACATTGTATTCTTTACTGATTCCAACAAATTTTTCTACTATTGTTGCCGATATTTCTTCGCCTGCTTTGAGGTTTATTAGTATTTTGTCTATTTCACTCGTTATTCGTTTGAGGTCATTACCAATGTTTTCGGCTAACATCTGGATAGCTTTCGGACTCACTTTAATACCTTGCGTTCGGACATAGTCCCCTATCCAGTCGGGGATTTTGTTGTCGTAGAGTTTTTTGCACTGAACGATAACCCCACCTTTTTCAAACGACTTTAAGATGGATTTTCTGGCATCAAAATTACCCTGATGGCATATTACAAGCACCGTTGAAGCAAGCGGTTTGAGGGCGAAGGCTTCGAGCATGGCGTTTTTTTCTTTGTTGTCGAGTCCTGCTATTTGCTGCGCTTCTTTGACAAGTACCAATTGCCGGTCGGCCATAAACGAAAATCGACGAGCAGAGTTTAAAATTGAACCAATTTCAATATCTTTACCAAAAAGCACAAATTGATTAAAGCTTTTTTCGGCCTCTGGCACTACGACACGCTCCAGCTCGTTGGCTAATTTTTCGATATAATAGGATTCTTCGCCATGAATAAAATACAATGGCTGAATCTTTTTTTGCTTAATGTCTTTGAGTGCTTGCTCGGGTGTTTGGGTCATTGGGGAGTTTGGTTTTAGAGTCTCAAAAACAGCAGTACGTTTAGTGTATTCTGGTTGTCATGTTCTACAATTGAGTTGAGACGGGCATTGATAAAGGTATAGCTTGTTTCAAGGTTAAGGTGATTGTTGAGCTTCCAGACCAATCCTGCACCCAGCCATGCCTGATGGTAGCGAAAGTTTTTGAAGCCCGACAGTTGGGGTGGGTCGTGAAAAACAATCTCCGCAACGCCAATAAAATTGACTTTTGAGTTGATTTTGCCAATGGTTTGTATCCGCCCCCTGATTCGGCCAATAACTTGGTCGTTGTTCGACCGAAAAAATCTAAACTCTTGCAATAGACGTTCTCTAAATATCCATTTTTTGTTCGGTCGCTGTACCCATTCGGGGCCAAAAGCAAACCGCCATTCTCGGTTGAGTGGCACATCAAAATCAGCGTCTTTACCTAATAGCTGGTTAGACCAAAAACAAGTAACCTGCGCCAAATGAAACACCAGGCTTTGTTTGGCGTTCCAACGGCTTACTTGAAGCTGCCCCCCATACAGCAGTGGGCTATCCAAAAAATTATATTGATTGTTATGATAATTACTCTGCCGTCGCCAATGCACACCCGCCATGAGTTCGGTGCGTTTGTTGGTTGTTAGTTTATTTACTTGTAACCTCGTCCAGAGCGTTGTGTGATCGTAGCTTTGTGTATGAGCAGCATAGACAATAAAAACCCCAATTAAAATACATACAAGTCGTTTCATCAATCAGGATTATGCGCCAAGACACTACAAAAATTATTATTCAAAAACGAAATTGCTTTGTATTGTTCAGAAATCCAAAGAAAGCAAGAAATTTTTGCGAGAATTTAGTGCGACATTTTTGTTTTAGGCGGCAATATCAATCTGTTTGCTGTGGCTATTGGTTATTTTTTGCCAGAGGCAATACGATAGTGGTTACTCGACAGAGTCGAGCAACAGCAATAGCGATTTTCGTAGCTACTCGTTTGTGCCTTTGTTGGTGTTTTTAGCACACAGGCGACTCCTGCAACAACTCGGACGGTAGCTTGTTGGTGAAAACACCAACAAAGGCGGAATTGTCTTGAAAAAATTGATTATGTTTGTAAAAAAACAAGATCGATTATGCACACATTATCGAAACAGCAAGTAAGCAACTGGGTACTGCTTGACTATTCGGCACAAAAACAAGTACTGATTGAAAAAATGGCTCTCTTTGAAAAAAAATATACCCTTGATTTTGAACGGTTTGAGCAACAAATTGAACAAGCAACAACCGAAAATTTTGAAACTTGGGACGACTACATCGAATGGAAAGCCTACCGCCAGTTTTTAGCTGAACTATTGACTAAAATCGAAGACATTAAGTATGGACATTTTCAGATGGCTTGACGATGCCTCACTTGTATCTTCTTATACAATACAATGACTTCAAGAAGTCAGACGCTGCTTTCTATCTTAACATCAAAATCGTTTTCGTTGATCATTCAGAGCTTCATGCCAGAGAATATGTCGATGAAAA
>JAYVJH010000136.1:0-3263 GCA_043769455.1 Runella sp.
CCGGACTTTCCTCCTCGGCACAAGTCCGAGACGATAAGACAACTTATATTACACTGTCGGCACAAATCTAAGCAATAGTTGTTGCTTTGTAAATTAAACAAAGATAAAAATTTGTAATTTTTACAAAAAAATATCTTTTTCATGTTCAAAGTAGTCCATTTATCTTTATTTCGAGCTTTCCTTTCACAAAAACAACAGCCATCAACGACGACGACGTGATATATACTTGGTCTGGCTCTATTGTATTTAATTTTCCGTTTAGTGTTATTCCTTTTGAGATTTGTCTATTGGCAAGTTGCTGATTAGTAAATTTTTGAGTCTCCTCCATTTGGCTACCTAACGGTAGAATAAACTGTTTTTCTAACTGTTTGACAAATCTACCTTGTAAAAGCCAGTTTGCAGTTTTTATCAAAACGCTACGTGTGTCCAAATCATAATCTAAATTTTTGAGAACTAAGGCTCGTGTCGCTTGGTCATATTGTGGTGTTCCTTTCAAATAGATATTACCTTCTATGCTCCCTTTTAGTCCTGCTTTGATTATCAACTTTTCATTCTGACCATAAATATCAATATTAGTCACCTCAACTTTATATTGGCCGTCTTTAAATTCGTATCGCTTTCCAACAAACTCAGTCGTAGCAAATCGAGTAGCTTCGGCATAAGGCAACGATGCTATGAGGCCAAGTCGAAAATCTGAACTAACATCTGAACTAACGCTCAAATTTGGAATGTCTTTTACGGCTGTTACGACAGGTTTTTCGCCTGTTTGAGTTTGAGTGTATCCTTTTATATTGATGATTGCTTTGATTTTGTTTTTGTCTATCCTAAAAGGAGTCATGGTGGCATCGGTTGGTGTAACGAGCAGCCAGGTGCGGTAAGGTTCAGAAATAAGCCGCGGCTCACGTAGTAGATTCCAGGCTTGAACTACATATTTTTTTATTTCAAAATTTTGTTTGACATTATCATCAATATTTTTGGCAAAAACAGGTAGATTTTCAGTTAGCTTTCTGCTCACGAGGCTTGTAATGGGTATTTCGATACCAGCCACCCTGATTGATGGCTTCGTAACCCAGTCGAAGCCAGACGAAGCGGTACGTGTTTCCATTTGCCAGTTGGCATTGATACCAATAGCTGTTACAAACTTTATCTTGATCTCAAAATTAGTGTCTTGCTCGCCAGATATTGGCCCCAACTGGTAAGATTTCTGCGCCCATACTTTGAGTGGTACTATATAATGTAGTAGAGAGTCCTGAACATCGACTGTGATAAGGCCATTTTTTGAGACTTTGGTTTTAAATCCATCTCTATTATCATCGTCAAAGCTATTGTCTTCATAAATAACGCCCTGTACTTTGGTATTGAGTTGCTGGGCAATTTCTGCAATCGAAATCTCAAACGGAATACTCACTGCCGATATGTGTTTTTCGTTTTGAACTTGCACGTTCGTATATTTATAGATTTCTTGCGGCGCTTTGATTTGAGACTGGTTTGTAGGTGTGCAGCCACTCAAACACACCAGCGAAACAAAAACAATATATTGAACACACTTGAATTTTGGAGTTACTATTTTTCGCATAAATATCGAATTTGGTATGGTTTTTGATAGTTATATTTGTGTCTAATAATTTTAATCAACTACTACAATGTTTAAACTATCTGCCTTTGTATCGTTTCTTTTGGTATCAGTTACACTCGTTAGTTGCGCCCCTGACGAAACCCGCTCACTTCTGAAAGACAAAGAAAATTTGTCGATGACAATATTACGACTAAAACAGCAAAATGAAGACCTATTAGAAGAAATTTCTTTGATTGTGGCCAAAAAAGCAGATAGTGAATCAGCGATTGTTACACTTCAACAAAAGCAAGATAGGTTATTGCAAGATTACAGCCGTTTATCGGAAGATTTTAGAAGAAAAACGGAAGAATTAGACCGACTAAGACAAAATTCAGGTTCTTCACGTGCTATATTTGAGTCTAAAACTATTTCCAAAAAACAGTAAAATTTCAATGATACTATCCAGAGACAATAATAATCCTTGGCAAACACTTGATTCTGAGATAGTTTATGATAATCAATGGATAGAAGTTAGACATGAAACCGTTGTCAATCCTGGCGGTGGTGCAGGCATTTATGGAAAAGTACACTACAAAAACAAAGCCATTGGTATCGTAGCCATTGACTACGACAACTACATTTATCTTGTTGGCCAATACCGATACCCAACCAAGGCTTACTCGTGGGAAATACCCGAGGGCGGTGGCCCACTCAACGAAGACCCGCTTGCAGCCGCCCAACGAGAATTGTTAGAAGAAACAGGATTGATAGCCTCGAAATGGACAAAAACAACAACTGTTCATCTTTCAAACTCTGTTAATGACGAAGAGGGTTATATTTATGTAGCCGAAACCCTCACGCAGTCTGTTCAAGAACCCGAAGAAACAGAAGAACTCAAAGTACTAAAAATACACCTCAGCCAAGCTGTTGAGTTGGTGATGGCGAGCCAAATTACTGATTCATTAAGTATGATTGGTATTTTGCAAGTAGCACGGCTTCGGGGTCTGTAAACTTTAATGAAATAAATTGAGTGGTTTTTAAATGATTTGTCATTTATTTCGTTTCTATTACAAACCCAAAAAACTAAACATGAATACATGTGCCGATGTATGGATACGAGCCTTACTTTCAAATTCTCAATTTTTCAAATTCTCATATTATTTTTGCATTTACGCATTTACGCATTTAGTAACAGCTTGCAACAACGAACCCACTACCGACTACACGCCCAAACCCAAAGGCTATCCCCGTATAGACCTACCAACCCAAACATACCAACCGATTGACGACTCACATCCTTATAATTTTGAGTACTCAACGAGTGCAGTGATTTTGCCCGATACATTTGCAAAAGCAGAACCTCACTGGATTTTTATTTCGTATCCAGCTTTCAAGGCCAATATACAACTGACTTACAAGCCCGTTCAGAACAACGACAAAAAACTAAGTGCCTACATAAGCGATGCCTACAAACTCGCAGGTTGGCACCGCATCAGGGCTTCGGGCATCAGAGAGATTGTTACTAAAACTCGTTCAGGACAAAAAGCGGTACTACTCGAACTCTCAGGCGAAGTACCAAGTCATTTGCAGTTTTTTACGACCGATACAGCAACGCACTTTCTCCGTGGAGCGATGTATTTTAGTGTCGCTGGCCAGCAAGACTCACTCGCACCTGTCATTGACTACATCAAGGCAGACATGATGCACT
>JAYVJH010000137.1:0-15940 GCA_043769455.1 Runella sp.
TCGGTAGTTTATGTAGAGTCTATCGCCAGCAAGTTTGTGAGTAAAGATTCTTCAACGCTCACCGTATTTATGAAAATAGCAATGCAGAAATCTAACCAAGCCGAAGTCAAAATACAAGAATTTGTAAGCCGTTTTACGCTCAATTATGTCATGTACCCCGATTTTGCTTCTCGTGAGCGGTTGGCCTATGCCAATGTATCATTAGATTTGCAAAAAGTTGTTAGAGTGGCTACCAATCAGTTTGTGGTACGATTTGACATAAAAAAACCAGCAAATATTCAAGCAGCCATCTTACTGTCGGAAGTAGCCGAAATAGGTACAGGAAAAAAGTCGCAAGAGCAGCTTAATTTACGATTCAAAACCAATAAACTCAGCGACAAAGTAGCGTTGTTTGACCAAAATGGTACTGCGCCATTGATGCGAAACTACGTGAATGTAAACGATACCGTGCTAATAACTGATTTGAATAAAACAGCCAAAAAACTGTACCTTTATTATTACAGTCATACATTTGATGCGGCCACGTCGCCCATGAATTTGGCATCTCGGGCATCTACCAAAACCCTCACCATTGATACCATCCTGACTGTTGTGATTGGGCGGCCAATGACATTCAAAAATGAAGGATTATATTTTATTCTCGAAGACACAACCGACACGTATGGTATTGGAATAGTGGTAGCCAATAAACGATTTCCTAAAATGACACTACCCAAAGAACTCACCGAGCCTGTGATGTATGTGAGCCAAAACCAAGAAATTGTAGAATTATTGAATACCAAACAACCCAAAAAAGCATTGGATAGGTATTGGCTTTCGCTTGCCAATGGCAACCCAGAAACTGCTCGCCGAAATATCAAGGTATATTATGACCGAGTAGAAGAAGCCAATCGGTTGTTTACGAGTTATAAAGAAGGCTGGAAAACCGACAAAGGCATGATTTATATTGTCATGGGCGCACCCGACCGTGTAACTCGTGGCAAAGACCGTGAGATATGGGTATATAGCCAGAGGGCTAATTTTTCGGAAGTGAATTTTACATTCAACCGCCGTCAAAATCAGTTTGTGGACGATCATTACGAGTTGCAGCGTTATGTTGAGTACCAGCCAATTTGGTATCCGATGGTAGAAGCGTGGCGGTCGGGGAGCAACAACTGACCAGATTTGTGAACTATCAACTATTTAGGTTTTCTTTTGCTACTTTTGTGGTTGAATTAAAAATAATACCAAACAACCAATAGACAATTGAAACCAACACCATTCCGCCACACAACACGGCCAGCACTCAATAAAAGTGAAATAGCATTTGGCACACAGTCGGTACTTGAAAGCCTGCGTGCAGGTAAAGAAATAGATAAAATTATCGTCCAGAGAGAACTGGGTATGGCCGAAATTGAGAAGTTGGCCAACGAACGAGAAATTCCTGTTCAGCGTGTGCCACTCGAAAAACTCAATCAGATTTCTCGCAAAAACCACCAAGGAGTTATTGCTTTTATATCGGCCATCAACTACGTGCAGCTATCTAATATTGTAGCTGATGTATTTGAAAAAGGCGACACGCCTCTGTTACTTATTTTAGACCGAATCACCGATGTTCGCAACTTTGGGGCCATTGCCCGTACTGCCGAGTGTATGGGCGTTCATGCGTTGGTGGTGCCTGTACGAGGCGGAGCGCAAATAAATAGCGATGCACTCAAAACTTCGTCGGGGGCTTTGAACTATATGCCCGTATGTCGTGAACAAAACTTAATTACTACTATTCGTACACTACAAGACTCTGGTATTCAAGTAGTTGCTTGTACTGAAAAAGCGACAGATAGCGTTTTTTCGGCTGACTATAAATTGCCAACGGCCATCATCGTAGGTTCGGAAGAAGATGGTGTATCGCCCGATTTGCTAAGGCGTGTCGATGCCGTTGTCAAAATTTCGATGTTGGGCAACGTAGCTTCGCTCAATGTGTCGGTAGCAACGGGCATGATACTCTCAGAAGTACAACGGCAGCGGTTGTAAATATTCGCATCTCACATCTAAAATCTCACATCTATTTATGAATAGAATAGTATCTCTTTTTAAACAACAGCCCTCACGAAATCTTAACGTCTATTTTACAGCGGGTTTTCCAAAAATATCAGACACTCGTACCGTTTTGAGCGCATTGCAGCGTAGCGGTGTCGATTTGGTAGAGATTGGTATGCCTTACTCTGACCCCATTGCTGATGGCGAAACGATACAGATGAGTAACCAACAGGCTCTCGAAAACGGCATGAGCATCAAGCTATTGCTCCAGCAACTTGCAGGTATCAGAGCCGCAGATATAACGGTGCCAGTGTTGTTGATGGGTTACATTAACCCAGTTGTGCAGTTTGGGGTAGAAAATTTTTGTAAGCAATGTGCCGATGTAGGTGTGGACGGGCTGATATTGCCAGATATGCCGATGGACGTGTATGTTGATGAGTACAAGGCAATTTTTGAGCGGTATGGTATTCTTAATATTTTCTTGATTACACCACAAACTACCGAAAAACGTATCAGACAAATCGACGAAGTGAGCGATGGTTTTATTTATATGGTATCGTCGGCAGGGGTTACGGGTTCGCAGACAGGTGTAACCGATGAGATGGAGGCATATTTTACCAGAATCAATGCCATGAATCTCAAAAACCCTCGATTGATAGGTTTTGGAATCAAAGACAATGCTACCTTTGAAACTGCCAGCCAACAAGCCAGCGGTGCAATCATTGGCTCGGCTTTTATTAGAATATTAGAAAAAAGCCAAAATCTAAGTGCTGATATTGAGGCATTTGTAAAAATGGTGAAAGGGCTATCATAAAATGTTATGTCAGCTATCAGTTGTCAGTTATCAGTTGGCTAAAGCCAACTGCAATAGATTCAAAGAGTGCTATCCATTACAGTTGCTTTTAAGCAACTGAGCAGAGGCAAGTTATTAGATTATCAGTTATCAGTTGGCTAAAGCCAACTGCAATAGATTTAAAAAGTACATTTATTGCAGTTGCTTGAAAGCAACTGAGCAGAGGTAAGTAATTAGATTATCAGTTATCAGTTGGCTTTAGCCAACTGCAATAGATTCAAAGAGTGCTATTCATTGCAGTTGCTTTGAAGCAACTGAGTAAGAGCAAGCAATTTATTTATCAGTTATCAGTTGGCTAAAGCCAACCGCAATAGATTTAAAAAGTACATTTATTGCAGTTGCTTTTAAGCAACTGAGCAAGAGCAAGCAATAAATATCATATAAAAATAAATAGTATGAGTTGGGTAAGAATTTATGTACACATGGTATTTTCTACTAAGCGTAGAGAACCCTATTTAGATTCTATAGAATTATGAAAGAGCGTTTTTCAGCATATTAAAAAAAATGCCGAGCAGAACGGCATCTGGCTTGATTGTGTAAGTGGACATCAAGACCACGCTCATTGTTTGATTTCACTTGGTAGAGAACAAACGATAAGCAAAGTGGCACAACTAATAAAAGGGGAGTCCTCGTTTTGGATAAATCAAAATAACTTGACAGCAGAAAAGTTTGCTTGGCAAGACGATTATTGGGTAGTAGGTGTTAGTGAAAGCCATGTAGAGGCTGTCAGAAGATATATTCACAATCAAGAACAACATCATTCAAGCCAATCATTTTCTGATGAAATAGAAGAATTTATGAAAAAATATGGCTGGAGTTATGTGGAGGAAAAGTAGCAATATTCAGCAATTCAGTTATCAGTTGGCTAAAGCCAACTGCAATAGATTCAAAGAGTGCTATCCATTACAGTTGCTTTTAAGCAACTGAGCAGAGGCAAGCAAGTTATTCAGTTATCAGTTGGCTAAAGCCAACTGCAATAGATTCAAAGAGTGCTATCCATTACAGTTGCTTTTAAGCAACTGAGCAGAGGCAAGTAATTTATTTATCAGCTATCAGTTGGCTAAATCCAACTGCAATAGATTCAAAGAGTGCTATCCATTACAGTTGCTTTTAAGCAACTGAGCAGAGGCAAGTTATTCAGTTATCAGTTGGCTAAAGCCAACTGCAATAGATTCAAAGAACCATATTTATTGCAGCTGCTTTGAAGCAACTGAGCAGAGTAGCCTCACCTTGCCACATAACTTCTATTGAACCCATAACTCAACATTACATTCCACATAAAATCTTGATTGCCAGGAATATTTGACTGCAAGGTTTGGTTAAAAGTATATTGTAGCGAAAACGGCATTTTTTTGTGCGACAATATGCCAGTAGCCGTAAAATATTCCCCTACAAAGCTGTCAAGTTTTAGAAAATAAATTACTGGAATAATACCAAATCGCAGGTCTTCTCCCAGTTTTATATTTGTGATACTCGTATTCAAAAACAGTACATCGGTTTGTTGCGGGCCATGTTTTTGCAGACCATTTCCATGCAAATACATCGCTCCAATGCCCCAGTTAGGCGTAATCTGATAGTTTGGTACAATCTCACCTGCCGCAAAACGCAACATTTCGGTTATTTGAGTATCTATACCATTGTCGGCTACGGTGCGTCTGATAAAACTAAATGCAGGGTGTATGCCAAGCCTGAGGCTAAACTTCTTTTTTTCTATTAGTCGGTATCTAAACCAAAACAAAAGGCCACCTTTGCTCGCATCTGGCACAAGACGAATATCTGGCTCGAAGCTAAATTTGTTTTTGCGAAAAGAAAGATTGATAATTGCCGCTGGGCTATTCAGAGAAAAAGTAGGAATGATAGCAAAACCGTTGTTGGTAAGGCCAACTGACCCCGAAAAACGAATTTCATTTTTTGTGCTGTCGGTCTGCTGGCAGTAAACAGTTTGAGTAATAAAAATAGAAAATAAAAATACGATTGACAATCTTAAAATACTCATTTTTAATGGTTTGTGGTAAATCGGTAATCAAAAAATATCAATTAAAAAACAGAGTGGGTTGCCACTGGCTGAAGCCAGTGGAACAAGAGCAAAAAATAGCAATTCAGATAAGTAGTATGGCCAGTTGCTTGGTTTTGAGGTAGCTTTCATGGTAGTAGTTTCGATGATAAGCACAATACCCCCAATTTCTAATCAAAATATCATTTCAAACATATCATCGAAGCTATCTCTCGATTTTTCGATTTTATAGTTTTTGAGCCAAAGTCTCATTACGTCATTATCTTGTAGTTGTCGGCTTTCTTTTTGTAAGTTCTTAATGTCTCGTTTCAAGGCTTTGATGTCAGACAATAGTTGAAGCTCAATTTGCGATGGCGAAGACATATAATAACTCTGTCGGCCACTCATGGCTTGAAGTGCCATTTGTAACTGTTCCAATTCCTGTTCCAGTTCGGCGGCTTGTTGTTTGAGTATTTTGTTATAATATTTCAACTGGTCTTCGGCCAGACGGTCGAGGTGGTTTCGGTCAATTCTATTAAACTCTAATTGTAATTTAAACAAAGCCAGCAAGTCATTTTTTTCGTAAGCCTCCGTAATTCGGTGCATGATTTCGGTCTTTCGGGCTTTTTCGGCTTCGTCTGTTTCACGGTCGGGGTGAAAAGCCTTGACCAAATCCATATAAATCGTTCGGACGGCTTTTGTGATGTTGGTTATCTCTAATTTTTGTTTGTCTTCTCGCTCCGTTTGTTTTTTGGTTTTAGGGCGTTGCGCTTGTCGTTCTTGGTGTTGTTGGTCAAAATCCATTTGTTTTTCGGCCATTTTGGCTTTGATTTGTGCCTCCAGCAGCTCTGGCGAACTCACATCGACATCGTCGTCGAGTGTTATACCAAACATACTTTGCAGCATTTCCTTCATCGACTGGCCAATTTCCTCATTTGCCATCTGATTGGTAGCATCAAAGCCGTCTTCGTCATGTTTGTCGTAGATAGCTTTGAAGTCGTCCATACCAAAGTCGTCGATGAGCGAGAAAGTATTTTTGACAATCCAGTCAGAGAGTTTTTTCTTTTCGGCTTTCTTAAAAAAATCACTGTCAAAAGCCCTATCCATTATTTTTACCAATTGAGCCAACTGCTCCGCATATTGTCGCCTAAGTGGCGCCATGTCTCGTTGTACTTGTCCTTGAATACGAGTAATTGCTTTTTTGTATTCAATTAAATCTTGTTCGGTTTTTTCTATTTTTTTTATAAGTCTGTTAAACTCTTTTTGACTTTTACTCAGTAATTTGTCATTGTTTTCAATTTGAACAACAGATTGATTCATTGTTATTATGTGTTTTTTTGAACAAAAATACTGCTTTTGGCAATAAATAACACGGCCTCAATATGTTTTGTGTTAATTTTGTCGATTTACAATCAGTTTACAGTTTATCTATGGATGTTTTCGTCATCAGACATACCCGAGTAGCCGTTGCCAAAGACATCTGCTACGGCCAATATAACGTACCGCTGGCCGATAGCTTTTTGGCCGAAGCGGCTGCATACCAAAGCCAACTACCGACCGACTTCGGTGCTATTTTTTGTAGCCCGCTCAGTCGCTGTAAAATATTAGTCGATGCCCTACAATTAACTGATATTCAATACGACGACCGTTTGATGGAATATAACTTTGGCGATTGGGAAAACCAACGATGGAACGACCTGCCGCAGGCAGCACTCAACGACTGGATGGCCGATTTTGTGAGCGTTCCAGCCCCAAATGGCGAAAACCTAAATCAGTTTTATGGACGAGTGAGCCAGTTTATGGACGAACTCAGACGGCAAGACCACAAAAAAGTATTGATTGTAGCTCACTCAGGCATCGTTCGTTGTCTTTGGGCTTATTTGTTGGCAATACCTCTGGGCAATATGTTCAAAGTTCCTGTTGGTTTTGGCGAAGTTATGCACTTCAAGTTAGGCCAGTCGGCAGCTTTTGATAGTATTTTAAGAACTCAATAATTTATGATTAACATCTCCAAAACACTCCGTAGTTTTAAGTTTGCATTGAGTGGTATTTTATATTTGTTCAAACACGAAAACAACGCACGGGTACATTTATTGGCGGCAGTAGTGGCTATGTGTTTGGGTTTTTGGTTCAAAATATCTCCGGCCGAATGGTGCTTTGTCGTGCTTGCCATTGGTCTGGTGTCGGCGGCGGAGGCTTTTAACTCGGCTCTCGAAAAACTCTGCGATATGGTTGAGCCTGCGCAACACCCACAAATCAAAATTATCAAGGACGTAGCCGCAGGAGCGGTATTATTGACAGCCTTGGCAGCGGCGATAGTAGGATTTATAGTTTTTGGAAATAAATTTTTAGATTTTTTTGAATAATTTTTAAATCATAAATACTTGATATTCAATAAACTAAATCAATATCATTCACTAACTCTCAAATTATTCAAACGCCCATGCAACCTTTGTATGGGCGTTTTGCATCTACCAATCAGAACAGCCACTCAACCTAAACTCAATGACCCAAATTTTACAACTCATCGCTACCGAAAAGCAACTTGTCGAAGCCCTCAAACGGGGCGATGCCAAAGCACAGCGACAGTTGTACGATAGATATTCGCCGAGATTACTGGCACTTTGTATGCGCTACATACAAAACGACATGGCCGCCGAAGATGTGATGATTGAGGGGTTTATGAAAATATTTGAAAAAATTGAACAGTACAAAGGCGATGGTAGTTTTGAAGGCTGGCTCAAACGACTGATGACAAACGAGGCTTTGATGTATTTGAGAAGTCATAAAAAAATAGAAATAGAAATCGACAACAGCGAAGCACAGTACACAACAAGCCACGAACACACAGATTCAAATCTTGAAACCGAAGAGCTGATGGCAATCATCGCTCAACTATCGACAGGCTACCGAACGGTTTTTTTGATGTATGCCGTTGAGGGTTTTTCTCATGCCGAAATCGCCAAAGAGTTGAGTATAACAGAAAGTACGTCAAAGTCGCAGTTGCACAGAGCCAGGGCAATATTACAAACAATGGTGCTGAACCAACAATATAGAAGCGTGATGTGAGTTGGAAATATAAAATCAGAAAATGAAAAAAAAATCAATAGATGGCCTTTTTGCAGACAAACTACAACAAGCCGAAATCACCCCCCGTGAAGAAGCCTGGGCTAAGTTGCAAAATAAAATGGCCAAAAAAGAAAAGAAAATCGTGTGGCTACCAATCGTCAGATGGTCGGCGGCGGCGAGTGTGGCGTTGCTGGTTGGGGTGGGTGTTTGGTTTATGAACAATCCCAAAAAGCAAGCAGGTGTAGAGCTGGCACAAACCAAGCCACAACCAAAGCCAGTTGCTGACAGCAAACCAAAGCCACTGCCAGAATCAATAGCATTGGTAAAAACAAGAGAAATACAGACCGCTGACGATAGATTAGTGAATGGAGCGATTAGTAGTAAAATAATTATCCAAAAGCCAACAGTACAAAATAACTTAGAAACTCAGCTCGAAATCGGTATTGTCAAAAATGAAAAAACAAATATTGAACCAATAGAAAAGAAGATAGAGATAGTAGCACCAGAGCCAAAATTAGAAACAATCGCAGCCATTCAGCCAGTATCAAAACCAGAAAAAATAGTAAGATTAGAACTCACCGAACCAGCCGAACAGTTGCCCGAAATAGTGGATATAAGCCCAGAAACCAGTTTGTTGAGTAATATAGCCAAAGAAAAACGCATCAATAAAATATTCCGTCAGCTCAAAAATCTAAAAAACGGTGATGACATAGACTGGAAAGAAGTGGGTGTAAAATCCCCCAAATTATTAGCAAGACTAAACAGAGACCAAGATTAAAACACCAAACAATTTACCATTTATAAACAAAACATAGCCATGAAAACTAAATCAATCATTGCAAGCACTTTTATTTTTTGTGCCAGTATCGCATCGGCCTTTGCCACTACCACCGCAGAGCCAAAAGACTCACTCATCGTTCAGTTTGGAAACAATACCAAAATGGTGATTCACTCAAAAGACAAGAGCGGAGTGATAAATCTCAACAAATACGACTTGAACAAAATCGTAAGAGACATGGGGCTGACACTCGATACCGCCAACAAAGAAACGTTTTTGATTATCAATCGTGAAAACGGCAAAAAATACTTGAAAGATACCATTCTCACTGTTACCAAAAATAAAGGACGGATCAGTATTACTTTCAATGACTCAAAAAGCGATACAACCAAAACCAACAAAAACACATCTGGAACAGGCAACGATGGCGCAAAAGTAGAGATGCGAGACGGTGGTGTGTATGTCAAGGACGGCGAAGAAGAAGTATATGTAGGCCGCAAAGGCGTACACGTCAAAGATGGTAAAGATAGCTACAGCGTTGGTCGTGAAAATCCATTGGAAGGCAAAAACACACCAAAACCCTACAAAAGCCCACGTCAGGGTTTTAATATTGCACTTGGTCTTAATGTATATGGCCAAAACAACGCACGAACTTATAAATCAGAAGATTATGACTTAAAAAATGGTTCGTCAAGATATGTTTCATTGGGCTGGACACGTGGCACGGCCATTGCAAAAGGCGAAAATGCTACACTCGGGCTGGACTTTGGAGTAGAATTTAGCTGGTACAACATGATGTTTGCAGGCAGTAGTGTAGCCAAAGAAAGTACCAACGGTGTTACGTTTCCCGATTATATGGCCGATAACAAACCTTATGAACTGAGCAAAAGTAAACTCACAGCCAGCTATATTAACTTGTCGCTCATGCCAACTGTGAAGTTCAAAAGCGGTACTATCACTTACCTCAGTGGCGGAGTGTATGCAGGTTATAGAATTGGCGGCTATACCAAAACAAAAAGGGCAGGTAATGGCGAAAAAGAAAAAATGAAAGGCAATTTCTCTCTCAATGACTTCCGTTATGGATTGGGGCTTGAAGTAGGTCTCAGAAATTTCCCAGACCTGTTTGTACAATACGACCTCAATGACCTCTATCAAGCCAACAAAGGGCCGGGTGTCAGAATGGTAAGTTTTGGAATCAGACTTTAAAATCGTTGTGAATTACTTGAAAAATAGCAGCATTATTACTTTGTGTGATAATGCCGCTATTATTTGATTTCATGTTTCTACACTTTTTTGTTTACTTTTGAGCAAAAATAACGGCTATGTCAAAAAAGTGGAGGTGCTGGGGTCTGGCTTTGGTTTGTGCAAATGCTTTTGCCCAACAAAAACCACAATATAGTCAATACCTACAAAACAACTTTTTGATAAATCCGGCCATTGCAGGTATTGAAAACTATGCCGACATGAGGCTGGGCTACCGTCGGCAGTGGCTTGGCCTTACGTCATCGCCTACAACCTATTACCTGACGGCACATTTGCCCATTGGCAACGACGATTTTGAGCCTCAAACGGCCACCCCACGATTTGCACCGTCCCGCCGTCAAAACTTCACTATCCCCGACCAACATCTTGGACTTGGTTTGTCTGTTGTTAGAGACCAAATTGGACTTCTTTCTGTTTCTACTTTTAATGTTGCGGCAGCCTATCATTACCCAGTTGCCGATGGCTATCAGCTTAGTGTTGGCATAGCTACGGGGCTTAGTCAGTTTGCTATCAATTTTGATAATATTCGCCTCGCCAACCCAACAGACCCGCTCCTGTCGCAGGGAAGCCTTAGTGTTTTTCGGCCTGACTTAAATGTAGGTTTGTGGGTTTATTCTTCTCATTTTTTTGCGGGGCTGTCGATTCAACAACTTGCGGCAGGGGCATTGAAATTCAGAGGCAATGGCCAAGAGTGGACGGGTATGCTCGTGCCTCATTATTTTTTGACACTCGGCCATAAATTAGAAATCACCGATGAATGGGCTTTTGTGCCTTCGATATTATTCAAAAAAACCAAAAATGCACCGCTGTCCTTTGACCTTAACCTAAAAATAGACTATCAAAATCAGTTTTGGGGTGCGCTGTCTTATCGCAATCAAGATGCGCTAATGGTTTTATTGGGTGTTCGGACTCGTTCTGCTTTCAGCGTGGGCTATGTTTATGAGTACCCTCTTTCCAAGAGATTTGCCACAACTGGCTCGCACGAAATCGTAATTGGCTACACCATTGGCGCACAGACAAAATCGGTATTGCCACGTAATTTTTGGTAATATTATTGCGGCAGTAATTTTGTCATTTCGTCTGCTACCAACTGATTACCAGCTTCGTTCAGATGCACACGGTCAGTTGTCAAAATGCCCGATTCTTTGTTGTCTGGATTGTTTTTGAGATTGTAGTCCAAAAATATTTTTCTCAAATCGCATATTGGCAGGTTTTGTTTTTGGGCAATATTTCTTATAATCTGCGAGTATTTATTCAAATCGCCATCTTGCTGGTTTGAGTGGTCGGTTTTTTCGCCAATCACGGCAGGCGTACAAACAATCACTTTGGCGTTGGCAGCTTGTATTTTTTTGATGAGAGCTTCATAAAACTTCGCAAACTTGTCGGCATCTGTGCCTGTGCCAGAGGTATTTTTGTGCCAAACATCGTTTACGCCCACATACAAAAACACAACATCGGGCTGCTTGGCGAGTACGTCATCGTCTAAGCGCAAAAACAAGTCATATACTTTGTTGCCACTAATGCCAGCTCCCACCAATTCGTAGCGGTCTTTGAGGTTGTTTTTGGCTAAACTTTCGCCTATTTTGGTAATGTAGCCACCCTTGTTTACACCAGCCTGTGTGATAGAGTCGCCAAAGAAAATAACTTTTAGGGGTTTTTCAGACCCAGCCGCTGCAATCAATGGCAGCGACAAACAACTGATTTTGAGGTAACGGAGTAGTTTTTTCATTTGGGTAAATTTGTAGTAATATTTATTGAAACAACTTATTTTTATTTTATTTTTTTAATTCTATTTGAAAAATCATATCTTTGCGCCTCAATTCAGAAAATTAACTAAGACAATGGCAGTAACAGAATTTAAGCGTAAAGCCCGTCGCAACGTGGCACGCCCAGTAAACAAGCTACAAGTAATCAAGCAATTACTCTGGAAGCCAGAAATCAAGAAAGTAGATATTGAGGCCATCAAAGCCAGTTTCGAGGCCAACAAAGTAGCTGCGAAATAGATATTGAATGAATGTGCAAGTACGGGGGGAGTCATATTAAAAAATAGTGTGAACCACCCCGTACTTGCACATTTTACTGTCTCTGTGCTACTGTTCTTTGTCTTCCTTCCCAATCTTCTTGTCAATTTTCTTTTTAAGTTTGGCCTCCATTTCTTTTTGGAGTCGCTTTATGTCCCTTCTCATTTCTTGACGGTAAATTGTCTGTGTCTTGAAAATAATGGCCTGCCCAAAAGCAACTATCCCACCATTAACTAATATCAAGCTGTAAGTCCCCATCAGAAACCAGCGCGTGAAAGGCTCGTTTTGGTGCATCATTTGGCCAGCCTCGTTAAAAATACACAAGCCTGCACCAATCAGTATCAACCCCAAAGGAGCCAGTATCAGCCATTTGGTACGGGCTGTCATGTTCTTAATAATTTGTTTGCCGGGAGGTTTGCCTGTTTTGGGTATCATTTGTTTTTTATTCCAAGTACTTAAATAACCGCTATCACCGAAATTTCCACATTTACGTCTTTTGGTAGTCGAGATACTTCAACAGTTTCACGAGCGGGAAAATTATCGGTAAAAAAATGGCCATAAATTTCGTTCACAGCCGCAAAGTTACCCATGTCTTTCAAGAATATACTCGTCTTGACAATATTTTGAAAACTTACCCCTGCGGCTTCCAGCACAGCTCCGACATTGAGCATCACTTGTTTGGTTTCTTGATAAATGTCTTCGTTTATTATGCTGTTAGTTTGGGGGTTTAGCGCAATTTGACCAGACACAAAAAGCATATTGTTGGCAATAACCGCTTGAGAGTAAGGGCCAATGGGAGCAGGGGCATTTGTAGTGAAAACTACTTTTTTAGATGGAATCATAATTGTTTGTAAATAAATTGAGCGATAAAATTAGACATAAAATTAGAAAAAAAACAGTTTGGCAAAATTATTGTTATACAGAAACGTGTAGATGTGTAACAATTCAGTAAAATTCTATTATTTTTGAGGCCAAATCATAATTTTTGTACTCATTCTGTCGTTATCACGTCTCAATGGGGAATCCAGTCAAACATTTTTCCTTTATCCGTTATACAATTTCTTAAATAAAATCGTTTTTACACTGATTTTGAATTTAATAGTAAAAACTATGAACAAAAAAGCATTTTTGAGTTTGGCCACCAAAGGCATCTGGATAGTATTTACTGTCTTTTTGCTTCAAAGCTGTGGTATGTTTAGCAAAAACAAAGGCGGCAAAAGCGGCGGTAGTAGTGGTGGCAAAAAAGGTAGCAAGTCTGCCAAAAAAGTAAAGAAAGACATCGGTGTCAGATCAGGTGAAATCATAGCGACTTCTCGCCCAGGCTACAAGCAAGACACGCCCTACGGTATGGTCTTGATTCCGTCTGGCTCATTTATGATGGGACAAGCCGATGAAGACGTAGCCGCCACACAGGTAAACTTCAATCGCCGAGTAACGATTAGCTCGTTTTATATGGACGAGACAGAAATTACCAACCACGAATACCGCCAGTTTGTCAATGCCCTCATGGTGGACTCACTTTCTGTATTGGGCGAGGAAGAAATCATGAGTAAATACTACCCCGACACAACCGTTTGGCGTAAAGATTTTACATACCACAATGGCGACCCAATGTTGGAGTATTATTATTCGCACCCAGCCTTTGATACTTACCCAGTAGTAGGTGTGAGTTGGAAAGCTGCCCGCTATTTTTCTGACTGGCGGTCGAACCTTTACAATGACTACCGTACCAAAGAGGGGCAGTTTCGCTCACCGAAGTTTAGACTTCCTACCGAAGCAGAATGGGAGTGGGCAGCACGTGGTGGTCGGTCATCAGCCAAATATCCGTGGGGCAATCCTTATGTTGCCAATGGTAAAGGCTGCTATTTGGCCAATTTCAAACCACAGCGAGGCAACTACGATGCCGATGGCTACCCATACACTGCCCCAGCCAATGCCTACAACGCCAACGACTATAACCTGTACAACATGGCTGGAAACGTAGCCGAGTGGACACTCGACGCATTTGCCGATAACTCGACAGTACTCAACTGGGATATGAACCCCAAAAATGACAATGCCGATGAGCCTCGCAAAATAGTACGTGGTGGCTCTTGGAAAGACGTAAGTTACTACCTCGAAACAGGTACACGTGCTTGGGAAATGGAAGATGCCAAGCGTTCTTACATTGGTTTCCGTTGCGTAGTCGATAATCTATCAGGTCGTGCAGCATCTGCCCGTCGCAAATAATAATTTATTTTAATCTTTTTATAAAGCCGCCAAGCTGTGGCTCTCGCATTTTATTTATAATTCAAAAACAAATCATTTTTTATTTCGTCATGGCACAAAAGCAAAGTAGTTTCTGGACAAAAATAGTACCAACCTTTTATAGCGTTGGAGCAGCAGTAGTAATCGTTGGGGCGTGGGCCAAAATTATGCACATCGAAAATGCAGGTACATTCTTAACAGTAGGGCTTTTGGCCGAGGCCGTTATCTTTTTATTGTATGCTATCCAAAGTTTTCTATATCCAGCCGAAGAGTACCAGTGGGAAAAAGTATATCCAGAATTGGCCGATGGCGCAGCACCAGTAACACGCTCAGGCGAAGCCCCAGGCAAAGGCTTGACAGCCAACATGGACAAAATGCTGGCCGATGCCAAAATCTCACCAGATATTTTTGACAGTCTGGGCAAAGGCTTCAAGTCTTTGACCGACTCAGTCTCTAAAATTGGTGATATTACCGATGCAACCGTTGCCACCAAAGAATATTCGACAAACGTAAAACAGGCTTCGGGTGCTATTACCGAAATGAATAAGTCTTATGGTGTAGCTATTGGTGCAATGTCGTCGATGGCCGATGCTACCAAAGACTCGCAGCAATACCGTGAGCAGTTTACCAAAGTTACCAAAAACATGGGCGCACTCAACGCCGTTTATGAATTGGAATTGCAAGACACAACCAAGCACCTCAAAGCAATGAACGCTTTTTATGGTAACTTGACCTCAGCCATGGACAACATGGCCGATGCCTCGAAAGAATCGCAGCAGTTCAAGAGCCAAATGACCAAACTCACTACCAACATTACATCGTTGAACAGCGTATATGGTAATATGCTGACAGCCATGAGAGGAGGCCAGTAGTCATTCATTAGTCGATTGCCAGATTATTGTTCTTTAATTGGCACAATTCACAATTTATAATACATAATAAAATAAAGATATGGCAGGAGGAAAAGAAACACCTCGTCAAAAGATGATTGGAATGATGTACTTGGTATTAACAGCGATGTTGGCATTACAAGTAAGTTCTACATTGTTGGAAAAATTCCAATTATTGAACAACAGTATTTCAAGATCTTCGGGCTTAACAAACGAAATTAACGAAAAGACCTTAGGTGGAATACAGAAAACGGTTAAAGATAACGGCAACCGTTCAGATCAAGTAGCTATTGTGGCACAGGCCAAACAAGTGAGGGAAATTGCAAGCCTTATGAATGCCGAAATTGAGGCATTGAAAACCGAGATGGTAAACGCAGGTGGTGGCTACAAGAATCCTAACGACCCAGCAGAAGGCGTAAAAAACCCAAATGAAGAAGATAAAGTAGCTATTTTGATGGTAGGAGCGGCCAAAAACGGCAAAGCCTATCCGTTCAAAAAGAGTTTGAATGATTTTGTAGCAAAAGTAAATAATTTTTTGCCAGCCAATCTCAAACAACAACCACTCGGACTGGACGGTTCAGAAGACCCAAGCACCAAAAACAACCCAGATCAAAAAAAGAAAGACTTTGCCGAGATGAATTTTGCGGCAACACCTGTGCCAGCAGGATTGGCGGTGTTGAGCCAAAAACAGTCAGAAGTACGCCGTATTGAGGGCGAAGCTCTGAAATATTTGGCCAGCCGTGTAGGTGCAGAAGACATTAAGTTTGATAAGATTCTGGCCATGATTAGTGCCGAGTCCAACGTAGTGGT
>JAYVJH010000138.1:0-3062 GCA_043769455.1 Runella sp.
ACCATTCGTTCTGTCATTGATACGCTTCTCAAAAGAAAACTTGAGGTACTCCCATACCTCTCTCAAATTATCAAATTACAACCTGAGTAGTAACCTATATTAGACTTAAATTACGAAATTGTTACTAAAAATATCGAACTTCGCCAGAAGTATAAACAGAAGACACCTGATGCAATTATTGCTGCAACTGCATTGGTTCACAATCTTGTAACTTTGACTGATAATGAGAAAGATTTTCAGAATATCAAAGGTTTAAAAATGTTGAATCTAAATAGAAAAAACTAAAAAGAGCCGCAACTTGCGGCTCTTTTTAGTAAAACTAAACGAAAGAAAACTACTTCGACACCTCCATATTGACCTGACGGCCTTTGATGTTATTGCCGTTCATGGCTGTCATTACTTTTTGTACGTCACGCTCTGGAATATCTACAAACGAGTAGCTGTCAAATATATCTATTGAGCCAATGACTTTGCCTGGAATACCAGCCTCACCAGCGATTGCACCTACTATATCACGCGGTTGGACGTAGTCTTTGCGGCCTACGTTCACAAACATACGCACCATACCTGGCTCGCCTTTGGCTGGGCGGGCATTGCCGCCGCTTGCTGGGCGTTCGCTGTTGCGGTCAAACGATGGGCGGGTGCCTCTATCGCCGCCACCAAAACCACCACGATCGTTACCTCGGCCACCACGGTCGCCAAAACCACCGCCACGGCGGTCGTCGCCGCCACGACCAGTATAACCACCACGGTCATTACCACGGCCACCACGGTCGTCTCTATCACGGCCAAACTTGCCATCTTCCCACGATAAATCGGTGTTAGCAAATTCGTTTTTGGCTACACCAATGTTCAGTTTGACCAATGCAGCCACAATTTGCTCTGTTGTCAATCCTGTCGAGTGCTGGAGGGTTTCCAACATATCGGTATATAAATCCAGATCACCTTCCGAAACGGCTTTTTCGACTTGTGTTATAAAACGAGCTTTGCGCACACCTACGATGTCGGCATAAGATGGAATAACTCCCTTTTCGATACGCACTTTGGTATAGCCTTCGATTTGGCGCAAGCGGTATTTTTCGTCTTTACCAACCAGCGTAAGGGCCTTACCCGAACGGCCAGCACGGCCAGTACGACCAATACGGTGAACGTAATATTCTTCGTCAAGCGGCAAATCATAGTTAATAACGGCATCTACCCCAGCTACATCTATACCACGAGCGGCTACGTCGGTAGCTACCAGTACGGCAGTTGTACCTGCCTTAAATTTGGCCATGACGTTGGTACGCTGTGTTTGGCGCAAGTCGCCGTGCAAGCCTTCGATGGCATAACCTCTGATGCCCAACTCTTCGACAATTTCATCTACTTTGCGTTTGGTATTACAAAATATAATGACTTGTTTCAAGTCGTAGGCATCTATCAAACGGCAAACTAATTCTGCTTTGGCACGTTGTTTTACTTCAAAACAAACCTGCTCAATGTTATCGTTTGTTATTTCTTTTTTGGTAACTTTTACCAGAACGGGGTCGTTCAAAAACTTCTGTGTAATGGCCATAATTGGCTTTGACATTGTGGCCGAAAACAAAACCGTTTGGCGTTGGTCTGGCACACCTGTCAAAATATTGTCGATGTCTTCTTTAAAACCCATGTCCAACATTTCGTCGGCTTCGTCCAAAACAACATAATTGACTCTGTCTAACTTCAAGGTGCGGCGTTCCATGTGGTCCATGATACGGCCTGGCGTACCAACAACAATATGCACGCCTGCTTTGAGTGAACGAATCTGACGGTCGATTGAATCGCCACCATAAACGGTTTCGATTTTTAGACCTTTGACGTATTTGGCAATACGGCGTAGTTCTTCGGTTACTTGTACGGCCAACTCACGAGTTGGGCAAAGTACCAATGTTTGTACGTGACGCTCGGTTACGTCTATGCGCTCGAGGGCAGGAATACCAAAAGCGGCTGTTTTTCCTGTACCCGTTTGTGCTTGCCCGATTAAA
This sequence comes from Runella sp., assembly GCA_043769455.1. Classification (GTDB taxonomy): domain Bacteria; phylum Bacteroidota; class Bacteroidia; order Cytophagales; family Spirosomataceae; genus JAYVJH01. The sequence goes on from JAYVJH010000138.1 coordinate 2,004, forward strand.
TCTACACCTTGTAAAAGATGCGGAATAGCCTCAGCCTGAATGGGCGATGCTTTTTCAAAGCCCATCTCAGATACGGCTTTTAGGACTTCGGCCGATAGGCCGAGTGAATCAAATGTAATTTCCATTGGAAAAAATAAAATGTAGAATTGAACCGCAGCAATACACCGCACCAAGGCAATGTCAATTGCTGACTGTTCAGATGAAAATAATAAAACTGAAAACCCTCTGCACGGAAGCCTGTCATGTCTCTGTGAATCTCTGCACGAGAGAGACGATGTGCGATTTTTCTAAGGACGGAAGTGGCCACCCAAACGGCCAACACAAAGAAACAACGCATGAGACGAACGAGCGTTCGATGCTGCTAAATTTTTTGCAAAAGTAAGACTAATATTTGATATTGCCAAATAAAGACACTTTTTTTAGGATTATTTTAAGAAATGCTAATTTGGTTAATATTGAAGATTCGTTTGTTTTCAATTAGTCAAACCGACTTTTAAAATAAATCTAAAATTATGATTATTGAAAAGTGTCCTCTTATTTAGTAAAATTGACCATGCTACTAATGGCGTTTATGAGCAATGGTTTAGGACTTTTCTTGCTGCGTGGCTTCTGTCCAATATATAGCTTAGGTCTGTGTGGCTATCAATTTTGTTAATTTTCCGAGTACATCATAAGCCACTTGTTTCTAATACGCCCGCCCTGTTTTTCCTTCAAAATAGTTCAAGTATGCTTTGTTTACTACTCTGTTGCCGCCTGGGGTTGGGTAGTTGCCCGTAAAATACCAATCGCCGCTGTGGCTGGGGCAGGCTTTATGTAGGTTTTCGACTGTCTGAAAAATAATAGATAGCTTGGCTTTGAGGTCTTTGGGACGTACTATTTTGGCAATTTGTGCCGATACTTCTTCGGGTGTAAAAGTATTATAAAGCACATTCACGAAGTTTTCATTGTAGGCTGTTTTGTCTGCAATCGCTCCCATACATTTATCATAAACGTCTTTGGCCAAATGGCTCATATTTTGCTTATCCAACAACTCGAGTGTAGCCCGAAAAGCCACAAAGT
>JAYVJH010000139.1:0-1556 GCA_043769455.1 Runella sp.
CTAAAATCATTTCGACAGGGTAACGCATATGTCGGATTGTTGGTTTGCCAAAACATACGTCTTGATTGAGTGTAATGCGAGCCAATAGATTTTGCATAACTTCTGCTCCGTGGCCTGTGTCTCCACAGGACATTGCTCTGGTCTGTGAGGACACAGACCACGGAATAGTTTTTTACAAAAAAAATCCTTTTTTCAAAACAATTTAAACCAACGTGGGTGCAGTAGCACCCAACGGCACAGGGCCAACGGGGCCAGCCAACGTTATCTATGATACAGAAATTAAGGCAAAAAAACAGAATAATATTCGCTAAAACCCAACTTTTACATTTCTCAGTTTTTCTGTTTTACATTTTTCAGTTCATTTTTTGTAAGAATTTAACCCTTACTATACTTATCGAATATTTTACCCGACACCATAATCTCCCCCCAATAAAATGAAAAAGATAACTATTCTTTGTTTTGTGCTTGCCTGTACTACTATGGTTTTTGGGCAAGAGTTTATCCCAGGGTTTGATACTTTTTCACATAGCAAACCTGCCTACCTGACCCTAAACGATGGGCGAATGTTGGAAGCCGAAATAGAAGATATAGACCGTAAAAAAGGACTTATAGAGGCCATAACGCTCAGGTCTAAAACCAACAAAATGACAACGATACTGCCCGGCGAAATCAAAACGATGTACCTGCCCGCTACCGAAATGACAAGATTGGACAATCAGAGGAACACTATAACCAATGTCCGAAAACTCCAGAATGCTGGTGTAAATATGGATATTATCAAAAAGGGCTATGCTTATTTTGAAAAATCAACGGTAATTATCAAAGGCGAAAGCCTAACGTTATTGTTACAGTTAGTCAATCCTACGTTTAGCCAAAAAATAAAGGTTTACTTCGACCCTCGTGCTTCAAAAACGCTTAGTCTTAGTGCGCGTGTTATGACAGTGGCTGGTGGTATAGACAAGTCTTATTATGTAAGAGTGGGCGATGGAAACGCTTACCGATTGGAAAAAGACGACTACCAAAACGAGTTTAGACATTTGTTTGCCGATTGCCCAGTGTTTGTGCAAAAATATGGACGTAGCCAAAGCCCCGTCTGGCGAGATTTTGCCAAGCACGTAGCCGAATATCATCAACTGTGTGGCAATTAGTTAGTTGCCTACCGTTCAATCACTCACCCACTAAAACCTGCTACTCACCTACTAAAACCTGCCACTGGCGGGCGTAGAGTGGCGTGGCGTTTGGATAAGCAATAAGTTTGAGGCAAGTAAGCAAAGTACGGTGCTAAGTAATGAAGGCTATATTTTCAAATACAAGCCAATGTTATACAGGGTTTCTTGGAGCGTTGATGCCTTTGTTGGTGTTTTCACCAACAACTCGAACGGTATCTTGTTGGTGAAAACACCAACAAGGGCGCAAGTCGAGAAGCAAAAAGTAAGCATGCTTGAATATCGGCGATACCTATTTCCCCGTCCGGCTGACGCGGCCGCCACGGATATGCGGGGCTGGAGCGATCAGCGCACCACCTTCGCTCAACGGGCGATCCGGCCAGCGTCCGA
>JAYVJH010000140.1:0-11544 GCA_043769455.1 Runella sp.
TTAGTAAAGACAAGGAGGAAGTTCGCTTCTTCTTTGTCTTTCAACTAAATGTTCTGTGATAACCTCGTTAGTTGCATTTATTACTTGAATCTAAGTAACCATAATTTTACAAAAACTATTTTTCACTTAGACTATTACACAATGAAAACTGAAACAAACATTACAGACCAAATTCCTTTTACAGAAAATGACATTAAACTCATTGAAGGAAGCATCAGGAATTATCGCCGTTTTGCAAAAGTAAAAATTGCAATTACTGACGTTGTAGAAAAAACAATTCACGTCATTGCTCACCAATACGAACTGGTAAATGACAAGATTCTGACTTCAGAAGAACTAATACAAAGAGGAAAAGGCGTTTTTGAAGGGCTATTACCAAAGGACTATTCTGTATTTATTAAACCAATTACTTATCAGTTACCAATCGAAAACGAAGTTATTGATACCAATTATTTGCAAACTCAGATGAGTAAATATGCCCTTGAAAGTAAAGACATGGCCGTTTTTTTAAATATAGACCCCAGTACTATTTCATTGTTGCGTTCTGGCGAAAAACCCCTTACCAAATGGCATAAAACGACAATGGTGTATTTTTTCAAATATTTGAACGAAGTAAGTAAATACCAGATGACTGACTCTTAACAGCTTTTTAAATATAGATTTTCACGATTTTAAGGTAACGGTAAATACTCGTTTTACCTTTTTTTATTACCCAATCCGTTCCGAAACTAAATAATCGTCTTGTTTGGTAGCGTGTTGTCGTACCATCATTTCACCGATAAAACCTGCCAAAAATAGCTGTGTACCGACAATAATGGCCACCAGAGCTAAGAAAAAAAGCGGATTTTCGGTTACGTTTCTAAACTTTTCGTGGGCAACGTAAATCAGATATACTTTTTTGAGCATGAGCCACAGCGAAATAACAATACCAATCAAAAACGACAACGTACCCAGCGAACCAAAAAAGTGCATGGGCGCACGGCTAAATCGATGAACGAAAGTGATAGACAATAAATCTAAAAAACCGTTGATAAAGCGTTCAAGTCCAAACTTAGTTGTACCATATTTGCGTGATTGGTGCTGCACTACTTTTTCGCCAATTTTTCTAAAACCGTTCCATTTGGCCACAACAGGAATGTATCTGTGCATTTCGCCATAAAGCGTAATATTCTTAACTACTCGATTTTTGTAGGCTTTGAGGCCACAGTTAAAATCATTGAGATTTACGCCAGATATAGCCCGAGTGGCGGCATTGAAGAGTTTGGTAGGCAGGGTTTTGGTGATGGGGTCGTAGCGTTTTTGTTTCCAGCCCGACACTAAGTCGTAGCCATCGGTCATTATCATTCGGTACAGTTCGGGTATTTCGTCGGGGCTGTCTTGCAGGTCAGCGTCCATCGTAATCACGACATTGCCCTTGACAGCCTGAAAACCAGTTTGTAATGCCGCCGTTTTGCCATAGTTTCTATTGAAGCGTACACCCTTGATGGCAGAGTTATCAATCGCTATCTTACGAATTACCTCCCACGATTCGTCCGTGCTGCCATCGTCCATCAAATATACTTCATAACTAAAATGGTTTTCGTCCATCACACGCTTTATCCAAGCGCAGAGTTCGGGCAGCGATTCGGCTTCGTTAAAAAGCGGCACAACTATCGAAATATCAAGAGATTGGTCGGGCATTGGGTCAAGAATAAGTGGCGTATTGAACCGATTGGTTTGTTGGTCGGTGTTTGGTCGCAAAAATACAAATTCTTTTGTGAGTGTAGTCATATCGTAAAAAATTAAGGCCGAAAGAAATTATCTTCCAGTCTTACAATTTCAAGAAACGTGCCAAAGTTTTTGTTGTTCAAGACCCTTGATATTGAGACTGTATTTGGAAGTACAATTATTAAACCTCAAATTCCACCATCATTTGTATGTAGTATGTTTCAAATCAATGATTTTCAATTAAATAACTTACAAAATGAAAATACTAACTTCGATTCTGCTCTGTTCTTACCTTTGTTATGCTTGCGTATTTTTAGATTTTTCTCAAAACGAAGATTTAGAAAAATCGTTACTGTGAACGAGCCGTGCATTTTGACTCAACTCTTGGCAGGGTTTGAAACCCTGCCAAGAGTTTGCACAGATTATTTACAGTAACTATTTACACAAAATTGGTTGCCGCTATCCTACTTTTACTCGAATTTTAATCCGTAATTCGCATAGACCCTAAACGATTTCCTGGTTGGGGTGATGGAAATGTAGCTCTTTTCGTAGCGTGCAATTTGCCTCAACAATTAAAAAATACTGGTAAATATCAAAAAATTGAGATTGATTTTCGATTGTTGTATTTTATACCACCACCAAGTGCCGATTATTCGGGCTATCCTGTAGATTTATTAAGGGTCAAAATTCTGGGGGATGCAAAATGAATAGGATATATAAATTGATAGCAATGGCTATGATAATGGCCGTCTCGTAGCCAAATTGTACTCTGACAGTATGACTATTTGGAATGTAACGGCTATTTTAGATGATAATACTGAAAATTGGTAGAGATTAAAAATTGACAAAAACTACTTAATTTTGATTTGCAACAAAAAAATTAGTCATAGTTTTTGAATAATTAACATCTCCCATATCAGAGTTTTTTCAAACCCGACAGTTGCATTTGCTACTTGAATCTAAGTTTCCTAAACCTTATCTTTGCCCTATGAAACTTTTTTACAGAACAGTAGGGCAAGGGCAGCCCATTATTATTTTGCATGGGCTTCTTGGCTCATGCGACAACTGGCTCACAATAAGTAAGTCAATAGCCGACCAAGGCTATGCGGTGTATGCACTCGACCAACGCAATCATGGACGGTCGCCTCGTAGCGACATCTTTGACTACGAAGCCATGGCCGCTGACCTACACGAATTTATTGAAGAACACAGTCTCGAAAAACCAATTTTAATTGGACATTCAATGGGTGGCAAAACGGTGATGAACTACGCCGTGCGTTATGCTGGCACGTTCAGTAAGTTAGTTATAGTTGATATATCTCCAAAACAATATGAAGTACATCAAGAAAAAATATTGGCTGGCCTCAACGCTATTAAACTCAGTACACTCCAAAACCGCAACGAAGCAGACACTATTTTGAGCAACTACGAAACCAACCCAGGCGTGAGGCAGTTTTTGCTAAAAAACCTATACCGAAACGACCAGAACCAATTCGACTGGCGTATTAGTCTGCCTGTAATTGAGCGTAATATTACTGGTATTGGTGCAGCCGTACCTGCATTGCGAACGGTGTCTGAGCCTACTCTTTTTATGCGAGGGGCATTGTCCAATTATGTTCTCGAAACAGACATTAGCGGCCTCAAAACTATTTTTGTTAATGCCCAATTAGACACCATAGCAGGCGCAAGCCACTGGATACAAGCCGAACAACCCGAAAGTTTTTTAAAGTCTTTGATGAATTTTTTAGAGTAATGGTTTGGGGTAATATCTCGCAAAACTTTACAAAAAATATTTTGTCGATTTTTTGTAAAAAACCGTATATTCGTGGCACAAAAACAAACCCTTTCAAACATGAACAACAACATTGAACCAAACATTTCTCGGCGCAATTTCTTACAAAAAAGCACCATCGCCGCCAGTTTTATGATTGTGCCTCGGCACGTACTCGGCAAAGGCTTCGTAGCCCCCAGCGATAAGCTCAACATTGTGGCAGTAGGCTGCGGCGGCAAAGCCGATGTAAATATACCAGCCGCTTATAACAAAGGCTCAGACAATATTGTGGCTTTGTGTGATGTGGACGACCGCATGGCCAGCAAGTTTAGAGCGCAGTTTGCCGCTGCCCCTTATTACAGAGACTACCGCAAGATGTTTGAGAAAGAAGCCAAAAACTTCGATGCCGTAATCGTAACTACCCCCGACCATACCCATTACCCTGTGGCAACGGCTGCCATGGAACTGGGCAAGCACGTCTATTGCGAAAAACCCCTCACACACGATATTTGGGAAGCTCGCATGATGGCCGAATTGGCGCAAAAAAACAAAGTCGTAACCCAAATGGGCAACCAAGGCAGTAGCGGCAAAGGCACACGCATTACCGAGGCAATAGTGCAGAGCGGTATGATTGGCGAGGTACACACTGTTCATGTCTGGACAGACCGCCCCGTTTGGCCGCAAGGAGTAAAGTCGCCACGAGACAAAAAAGAAACCATGCCCATACCTGCCGAGGTAGATTGGGACTTGTGGCTTGGCACAGCACCCTACCGAGAGTACCACGAGGCTTATATGCCGTTTAGGTGGCGAGGCTACTGGGACTACGGTACAGGCTCGTTGGGCGATATGGGTTGTCATTTTATGGACGTACCGTTTAGAGCCTTGAAATTAGGCTATCCTACGACCGTTGAATGTTCGGTTGGGCAAGTATATAGCGATTTTTTTGTTGAGTCGTTTCTCACTGACGGTTGCCCGCCTTCATCGACCGTACATTTAAAATTTAACAACCCAAGCCCCGTCAAGCACAAAGAAATAAGTCTGTCGTGGTACGATGGTGGCATTAGACCCAAACTACCCGAAGGTTGCGACTACGAAAGCGTGTTTGCAAGCAGAGATGGCGGTATATTGATGATAGGCACAAAAGGTATGCTGTCGGCGCAGTTGTTTGGCACTAATCCAAAAATATACGGACTCGATGGCAAACTCACCAACGCCAAGCTACCCGAAGCCACACGGGCATTGGTGGACGGCGACGTGGGTGGCCATCAGCAACAATGGGTGAAGGCTTGTAAGTCAGGATTTGGTACTTATACCAGTTCGGGTTTTGCCGAATCTGGCCCCCTGACAGAGATAGTCTTGATGGGCAACTTAGCTGTACGCTCGTACCTCAACCGTGAAAACAACAAATTTACAGGCCGCAAGCAACTGCTCTGGGACGGTGCCAATATGAAAATCACCAACTACGATGCCGCCAATCAGTTTGTAAAAAGAGAATACCGTACAGGCTGGTGAAAAGTAGATGTGAGATGTGGGTATTTGTTGTTTTGTAATCTAATCGTTGCAAAAAGTAATAAATTATTTAAAAACCAAAACAATGAAAACACTATTTATATTCTTGACTTGCCTAATAACTTTTATAGCCGTCAGCGATCGCACAGTAGCATCTACAAAAATAATTGATACACAAAATCAGCCCCCGTCAATAACTGAAATAAAACCCAAAACTGTTGAAAAAAGTACGTTGGGTATTGCCTCTGCTTTGATAGGTATTGCTGCCGTTATGGTATCGATTGTGTCGTTGTATATTGGCATAGGGCCGCTTTCTTTGGTTGGTTTTTTGTTGGGAATCGGTGCAACTATTACTGGTTTTGTATCCAAGAAAAAAATCAATGCAGGCAACGGCGAAGGCAAGGGTGCTTCTGTTGTAGGTATCGTTACAGGGCTTACTACTGTTATTTCTTGGATTGGCCTCACGTTGCTGGCTATTGCCGCCTTATCGGCTTGGGGCAGATAGTGATGTTAATCAAGACAAAAGAATAGCAGTTCTTGAATAAAATAAATAACCATTTTGATAACTAAATAATGGAAAATCTTATCAGCAATAACTACGGCTTGGCTCACTTAATATCAGGAACAATCGCTCTTGTGTTGGGTGGGCTTGTAATTATACTGAAAAAAGGAACACAAATACACAAACAAATTGGTTACTGTTATGTGGCAAGTATGGTCGTTCTGATACTCACATCGTTTGGTATTTATCATTTATTTGGCAAATTTGGCCCATTTCATTATCTATCGTTTGTGTCCACATTTACCTTGGTTGCTGGAATGTTGCCCATGTTCAAAACAATAAAAACTGGCAAAGACTACGAAACACACTTCAAGCGAATGTACTGGTCGGTTGCTGGGCTATATGCTGCCTTTGCAGCCGAAAGTTTTGTGAGAATACCAAAATTTGGCACTTTCTGGACGGCCGTTGCATGGAGTTTCGTGCTGATATTTGTCCTGTGTTTTGTAGCATTTATCATAATGAGACCTATTTGGTCAGAGAAATTCGGTAAAATGAGAGTTCAACAGCAATCCAGATTACCACTACAATAATCTGGACAATAAATTACAATTTTCACATACTCCCATACGTTCCTATCTTTTCATCTTATTTTTTCTAATTTAACAAACAAATGAAACTCAATCGCTTTTATTATTTATCGTTCACAGTCGTTGCGCTCTTCGTCAGTAGCTGTTCAAAAACAGTAGATCCAACGGCAGGCAACCAAGTTTTGGTCAGCAATACCGTTGTTGGAGAGTTTACCCACGAACAACTCGCAAAACAAGTAGATCCGCAAACAGCTCTTTTTTTAAGAAACGGAATAAAAGTACATCGGATTGTTTACAAAACTACCAACACCGACGGCACAACTACACAAGCCTCTGGGGCAATATTAGTACCTGTTACAACCGACAAAATAGCCATGATGAGTATTCAGCATGGTACAATTACCGACGAAACCCAAGCACCTTCTTACCATGCAGTTGGTAGTGAATCTTATGCAGCAGGCTCGTTATTTGCATCACTCGGTTACATTGTCGTTTATCCCGACTATATTGGCTATGGTGCTTCCAAACTTTTGCCACACACTTACGAACACCGTGAAGGACTCGCCACGGCTTGCGTTGATATGCTCCGAGCCGCTCGTGAGTTTGTCAAGCAAGAAAACATTGGCTGGGACGACCGCCTCTATTTGGCCGGCTACTCAGAAGGGGGCTACGCAACAATGGCCACACTAAAAAAACTCGAAGAAACCGCACCAACCGAATTTAATATCAGAGCAGTAAGCTGTGGCGCAGGTGCTTATGACAAAACGGCCACCATCAAATACCTACTCAATAACAAAACAGTTGGCGTAGCCGAATACAACAAACTATATCTGTGGGTATTGCTGACTTATGACCGTATTTATAAACTCAACCGCCCATTGAACGCTTATTTTAAAGAGCCGTATGCCACACAAATTCAAAGCCAAAAACAAAATGCCAGCATCGGTTTTAGTCTAAACACTATTTTTACGGAAAGTTTCTTGAAAAGTGTAAACGATGGCACAGATACCGCCCTACTGAATGCCGCCAAAGACAACGACATTTTTGACTGGAAACCCAAAGCCCCTCTCCGACTCTATCACGGTGATGCCGACGACTTGGTGTTTTATTTTAACTCTGTCAATGCCTTTAAAGCCATGCAAGCCAAAGGTGCAAGCAATGTAGAATTTGTTACGCTCAAAGGCAAAAACCATACATCGGGCGTGAGCGACTACCTACTCGATACGTTCAGTTATTTTTCTGGCAAGCCATAATTATTGAAGAATATTTTACTAAATGATTGATAATTAGTATTTTGCACCCAAATCAATTACTACCCACTCACTTAATAGTAAAACTATGAAAAAGAAAATTAACTCTCAAAAAAGTACCAGTACAGTACAGTTTTCGTTGCCCAAGTCTATTGTAGCAGGTGCCAGTTCGGTCATTGTTGTAGGTGATTTTAGCGAGTGGAATCCGATTGCACTCAAAGCCAAAAAAGATGGTTCGTTTGCCATTGAGATAGATGTACCACTCGGGCGAGAGTATCATTTTAGGTATCAAGTCGATGGCAGCCGCTGGGAAAACGACACCGCCGCCGACCGATACGAAACATCACCCATCTATGGCCACATCGAAAATTCAGTACTAAGTTTAATAAATTTACAGACGACTACCATCATTGAACCAAAAGCAAAGATAAACACCAAAACAAAGGCCACCAAAGCTGTATCTGAGGTAGTTGCAACAACGACAAAAACTACCAAAGCTGCCTCAAAATTAGTTGGTAAAGTTGTTTCAAAAAAAGTAACATCGGCAATCGATGACCTGACTAAAATTGAAGGTATAGGCCCAAAAATAGCCGAACTACTGAAAGCAGACGGCATAGAAACTTTTGAAAAACTGGCAAAGTCTGGCGTTGAAACTGTAAAGAACATCTTGACAAACGCAGGTAAACGCTATCAAATGCACGACCCATCGACCTGGGTAGCACAAGCCAAACTCGCCGCTAAAAACGACTGGGAAAGCCTCAAAAAGTGGCAAAATGACTTGAAAGGTGGCAAAACAAAATAATTAAATTTACAATATCAAAGCCAACAATCGTGTTGGCTTTGATATTGTAAATTTATCGTACTGATAATCAAATAGTTATAAAATTGTATTTGTAGAATCATTGCATAATAGCGTTCTTTGTGTTGTAAAGTTTTTTTATAAATCGTTGAATATAACCGTTCTTCGGTTTTACGCTTCATACTACACCACAAACTATGTCAGCATTGCTCGAAACCATCATACCCTCATTAGCACAACGCATTAACGACTTAGAAGAATCTTCTACATTGGCCATGTCTAAAATGGCTCGTGAGCTGGCCGCACAAGGCCATAAAGTAATAAGCCTGAGCGTAGGTGAACCCGATTTTAAAACCCCCAAACATATATGTGAGGCCGCCAAAACCGCCATTGACGAAGGCTACCACGGCTACTCACCCGTAGCTGGCTATGCCGATTTACGCAAAGCCATTGCCGATAAGTTTAAAAGAGACAATAACATAGACTGGAAAGCCGAAAACGTAGTGGTTTCGACAGGTGCAAAGCACTCATTGGCCAACGTCATTCAGGTATTGGTGGACAAAGGCGACGAAGTACTTATATTAGCCCCATATTGGGTCAGTTATTCAGAAATGGTCAAACTGGCCGAAGGAACGTCGGTAGTAGTAGAAGGTAGCTTTGAAAACGACTTTAAAGTAACCCCCGAGCAACTCGAGGCAGCCATTACGCCCCGTACCAAAGTTGTAATGTACGCCTCCCCCAATAACCCAACTGGCTCGGTCTATTCAGAAGCCGAACTTCGAGCCATTGCCGAGGTAATAAAAAGACACCCACAAGTACACGTATTGGCCGATGAAATTTATGAATATATTAACTTCACCGAAGCAGGTCATTTTAGTATTGGTTCAATTGACGAAATCAAAAACAGAGTAATAACCGTAAACGGTGTAGCCAAAGGCTACGCCATGACGGGCTGGCGCATTGGCTACATTGGCGCAGCCAAATGGATAGCCGATGGCGTAGAAAAACTCCAAGGACAGATTACCTCTGGCTCAAGCTCAATAGCACAGCGAGCTACGCTTGCCGCCCTAAACGGCCCACTCGATGCCTCCAAAGAAATGACAGTGGCCTACAAACGCCGCCGAAATTTGGTAGTAGGATTGTTGAGAGAAATCGAAGGCTTGAAGGTAAATATGCCCGATGGTGCGTTTTATGCGTTTCCAGACGTGAGTTATTATTATGGCAAATCAGACGGCACAACGACCATTAACAATTCAGACGATTTGAGTATTTGGCTCCTCAATACCGCATTTGTAGCCACCGTAGCAGGCTCAGGTTTTGGCGCACCCAACTGCATCAGAATATCAACCGCCGCCGCCGACGAAATGCTCGTAGAAGCCGTTGAAAGAATCAAAAAAGCCATGGGGACTTTAAAGTAGGGCAATTTAAAACAAAACTGACTGTCTCAGCTTAATTTATTGATAACAAAAAAGCAAGTAAGACAGTTATGTTTTCGTGGATTACGAAAGAAAACCGTGAGACAAAACAACATAAATGAAACAAATTAGAAATTTTTGCATTATTGCACACATCGACCACGGTAAAAGTACGCTTGCCGACCGCCTACTTGAATTAACTAATACCGTTACCGACCGCCAAATGCAGGCACAAGTTTTGGACGATATGGACTTGGAGCGTGAGCGAGGCATCACCATCAAAAGCCACGCCATTCAGATGGACTATCTGTACAAGGGTGAGCAATATACCCTCAACTTGATTGATACTCCCGGCCATGTTGATTTTAGCTACGAAGTCTCTCGGTCTATTGCCGCCTGTGAGGGTGCTCTATTGCTGGTAGATGCTTCACAAGGTGTTGAGGCTCAGACGATTTCAAACTTGTACTTGGCCATGAACCAGGGCTTAGTTATTATTCCTGTTCTCAACAAAATAGATTTGCCGGGGGCCATGCCCGAAGAAATCAAGGACGAAATGGAAGACCTATTAGCCTGCAATCGTGCCGATATTATTGCAGCATCGGGCAAAACTGGCGTAGGTGTGCTGGACGTGTTGGCGGCCATTGTAGAGCGTATTCCACCACCAAAAGGCAACCCCAACACAGAGCTACAAGCCTTGATTTTTGACTCTACTTTTAACTCATACCGAGGTATTGAGGTTATTTTTAGAGTTCAGAATGGCTCAATTCGCAAGGGCGATAAAGTAAAGTTTATTGCCACTGGCAAAACCTACAACGCCGACGAAATTGGTACGCTTCGCCTCGAAAAAGAACCCAAAGACATCATAGAATGTGGCGACGTAGGCTATTTGATTTCGGGAATAAAAGTAGCTAAAGAAGTAAAAGTAGGCGACACCATCACGCACGTGGACAAACCAACCAAAGAGCCAATTCATGGCTTTGAGGAAGTCAAGCCAATGGTTTATGCGGGTCTTTATCCTGTCGAAACCAGTGAGTTTGAAGAAATGCGTGAAGCCCTCGAAAAACTACAACTCAACGATGCCGCCCTGATATGGGAACCCGAAACATCGGTTGCTTTGGGCTTTGGTTTTAGATGTGGATTTTTGGGAATGTTACACATGGAAATCGTCCAAGAACGCCTCGAAAGAGAGTTCGATATGACTGTCATCACGACCGTACCATCGGTACAGTTTAAAGTAACAACTACCAAAGATGTAGAAATAAACGTAAGCGCACCGTCAGAAATGCCCGATCCAAGTCGTATTTCATGGATAGAAGAGCCGTTTATCAAAGCCCAAATCATTACCAAAGCCGAGTACATTGGGGCTATCTTGAAACTCTGTATGGACAAAAGAGGCACACTCAAAAACCAAGTATATCTGACCGCCGACCGTGTAGAACTCACTTTTGAGATGCCATTGGCCGAAGTAGTTTTTGATTTTTTCGACAAACTCAAAACAGTTTCAAGAGGCTACGCCTCACTCGACTATGAGCTAATTGGCTACCGTGAGTCTGAGATGGTCAAACTCGACATTATGCTCAACGGCGACCGTGTCGATGCACTTTCGGCCATCGTCCACAGAGACAAAGCCTACGACTGGGGCAAACGCCTCTGCGAAAAACTGCGTGAACTCGTACCCCGCCAAATGTTCGAGATAGCGATTCAGGCGGCCATAGGCCAAAAAATCATTTCAAGAGAAACCGTCAAAGCCATGCGAAAAGACGTAACGGCCAAATGTTACGGTGGTGATATTAGCCGTAAACGAAAATTGTTAGAAAAACAGAAAAAAGGCAAAAAACGAATGCGCCAAGTAGGCAATGTAGAAATACCGCAAGAAGCATTTATGGCTGTTTTGAAAATCTAACACTACTTAGATTCAAGTAATAAATGCAACTAACGAGGTTATCACAGAACATTTAATTGAAAGACAAAGAAGAAGCGAACTTCCTCCTTGTCTTTACTAAG
>JAYVJH010000141.1:0-16188 GCA_043769455.1 Runella sp.
TGGACGCTGTCCAAGCGTTGGACTTTGACAATATATGGGCGACAGTCTGTTGGATTGATGAATGTAGCTTTGGTCAATGTATCGATCAAAGACAACCAAAACCCAGTCGATGCTGCACAGTTTTTGAGCCGTGGCACGGGTTTAAGTATTGGTTTTGGTGTTCGCTATAACTTCAAAACAAAGTAAATTTATCAGAAAAGCTACAACTCTACAACAACTTTGCCAATACTCTGCCCTGAAAGCTGGTACTCAATGGCATCAAAAACAGCCTCTATTCCCTTAAATTTTCGTTTTTCTAATCTTACTTTCAATAGCCCTGACTTGTACCAGTTCATAATTCGTCCGCTGGCTTCGTCTTGAAATTCTGAATATAGCGCATTTTGAAAACACCGTATTTGTGCCGCTTTCCAATAAATTTGTTCGTAAATTCTGGGTCGATTAATGCTTTCTGGCAAGCCAACTTTACCCATATCGCTCGCATAGCCCGACACAACCAATCGACCACGAACGGCCAGATTCTGAACCAAAACGTCAAATAATTCACCCCCTACTGTATCATAAATTAAATCAATGCCCTTGGGCGCAAGTATTTTTAGTTTTTGAGCTATATTTTCAGATTTGTAATCAATAACGCCATCGCAACCCAATTCACTCAAAAACGCCACTTTTTCTAATCCTCCACAAATTCCAATAACACGGCAGCCTCGCATTTTGGCAAACTGAACTACAAACTGGCCTAACCCACCTGCCGCCGCCGTAACTGCCACCGTTTCGCAGTCTCTGATTTGCCCTACTTGCTCCAAAGCCACCAAAGCCGACACGGCCGTTGGTCGAAGTGCTACATAGTCAGGATTGAGGCTCGGGATTTTCCATACTTTTGAGGCTTCTTCAATCTGATATTCTTTGTACGATTGTGTAAATCTGGTTGTAGAAACAAAATCACCAACTGACAGACTATCAACATCTTGACCTATTTCAATTACCTCTCCAATAGCCTCCACTCCCAAATCAAAAGGCGGGTTAAGCAATCTATAAGGCAGTTCGTCTCTAATTACGGCACGGTCAAAAAGCCCATTGATACCCACAAATCGGTTTTTGATAAGTACTCGATTTGACAAAATTGGTTGTGTTTGCTCTTCTACAATTCGAGAACCTGCTCTTACGGAGTCGGCAATCTGATATACTTCTATTTTTCTTGAAATCATTTTTTCATCATTTTCTGCATCATAACCCATTCTCGACCAGCAAAATCAGCCTCAAACGTCTCCAAACAACCTCTGTCTTGTAGCGTAACGTAGCAAGTTTTGCCTTTATCGCCCCCAAAACAAATATTAGATACGTTCTTTCCTATGGTTTTTATTGTCTGAATCACATTTCCCTTTGGAGACACCACCACTACTTCGCCTTTACCCCAACGAGTGATATATAAATTACCCTTTTTGTCGCAACGCATACCGTCCATACCTCCATCGTCAAAGCGAATGAGTAGTTTTTTGTTTGCTATCTGTCCATTTTTTGACAACTCAAACGCCCACACATTGCGCTGTACGCTTTCGTTCACGTAAAGTGTTTTTTCATCAGGGCTTACCTCTATGCCATTGGTCGTTCCCATGTTGTCAGCTATTTTTTCAGATTTGCCATCTGGAAAAATATGCCAAACCTGCCCCGCAGATGTCTTCCAGTTGGGGTCTGAACAAAAAATATGGCCACTTTTGGTAATACACAAATCATTTGGTTGATTCATTTGGTCGTTGTGTGTATAGGTAGTTATATTTTTTGTTAAAGTATTCACTTTCAATATATTATGCCCTGTAAAGTCTGCTACATAAAACGTGTTTTTGTCTCCAAATCTAATTCCATTACCCGTGCTTCCTTTGGGTAAAGTAATAAATAGTGATACCTTGCCGTCTTTTGTTATTTGGGCAATCGTACCATCTTTTTGATAATTTACGGCATAAACCACGCCATCTGCCCCAACCGACGGCCCTTCGCAATTTGTAGTAAATTCATGTTCGGGGGTAAAATCAACTGTATTTTTTATTTTAATTTGAGCAAACAACAAATTGGAAATCAGTAGGGTAGAGGCGAGTAATATTTTTTTCATTTTCACAATATTTTTAGGCAATTTACAAACAAAAATTAAAATAATTCGTTCTATATTTGCAAAACAGTATGCGTGCATACTATTTTTATTTCAAAACCATTAAAAACTAAATTTATATGTCAAAATATTTCAGCCGCCGCAATCTTGATTTTTTGCTTCACGAAGTTTTTCAAGTTTCTGAACTCACACAATACGAGCGTTTCAATGCACATGACAAGGAAACAATCAGCATGACGATTGATGCCGTTACACAGATTGCCGATAACCTAATGCACCCATATTATCGAGATATGGATCGCAATCAGCCCGAGCTTAAAGATGGCAAGGTAACGGTTCACCCAAAAGTCAAAGATTATTTGAAAGCCATGGGCGATGCTGGTCTGATTGGCATAAATTTTTCGTTTGAAGATGGCGGCCAACAAATGCCCGAATTGGCGGCTTCGTGTTTGGGTTTTATTGTTATGGCAGCCAACAATGGCATGATGTACACTGGCTTAACGAATGGTGCTGTTGGTTTGATTTTGTCTTTTGGTTCGGACGATTTAAAGAAAACATATACCGAAAAAATGCTCGCTGGCAAATGGCAAGGCACTATGGCTCTGACCGAACCACAAGCCGGAAGTTCATTGTCAGACATTACAACCTCTGCAACTCCAATGCCTGATGGAACGTATAGATTAAAGGGACAAAAAGTGTTTATTTCGGCTGGTGACCACGATGCTTGCGACAATGTTATTCATCTTATGTTGGGTCGTATCGATGGCGCACCTTTGGGTACAAAAGGTATTTCACTTTTTGTTGTTCCAAAATACAGACAAGGCACCGATGGCCAATGGAATATAGACAACGATGTTACATCAACTGGTATATATCACAAACTTGGCCAGCGTGGCGTACCTGCCATGCACCTGACCTCTGGCGACCGTGACGATTGCCATGGTTATTTGGTTGGCGAAGCTAACAGAGGCTTGCCTTATATGTTTCAGATGATGAACGAAGCCCGTATTGGCGTTGGTATGACAGGTGCAGCAATAGCCTCGGCAGCGTACTGTGCATCACTTCAATATGCCAAAGAACGCCCTCAAAGCCGTCGTCTAAATCAAAAACACGCCCTTGACTCGCCACAAGTTTCTATTATTCAGCACCCAGACGTGAAGCGTATGCTGTTGATGCAAAAAGCGGTTGTCGAAGGTTCTCTGTCAGTTTTGATGGAAGCCTCTCGCTATTCAGACTTAGTACATGTTACAGAGGGCGAAGAAAAAGAAAACAACCATTTATTGCTCGAAATATTAACCCCTATCGCCAAAACATACCCAACAGAGGCCGGTATGGCATCGGTAAGTAACGGTTTGCAGGTATTGGGTGGATATGGTTTTACAGAGGACTTCCCTTTGGAGCAGCTTTATAGAGATATTAGAATTACGCCAATTTATGAAGGAACTACTGGTATTCAGTCGCAAGACTTATTGGGTCGTAAAATAACTATGAATGGCGGGAAAGCCGCTAAGTTGTTGTTTGCCGAAATAAGCAAAACCATCGAAGAAGCACAAACACACGATGAACTCAAGCCTTATGCCGCTTTACTGCAAACAGAGCTAAAAAGTGCAAACGAAGTAATAATGAGCCTGTTACAATATGCCATGAAAGGCGACCACGAGCGTTTTTTGATGGACGCAACGCTATTTATGGAAATGTTTAGTATTGTAACAATCGCTTGGCAATGGCTCAAACAGGGAATTGTGGCCAAAAACGCTATGCTAATACAAAATCCAGAAAGCGATGAGTTGGATTTTTACGAATCAAAAATTCATACCATGAAATACTTTTTCCATTACGAAGTTCCAAAAACCCTCGGCCTTGCCGTTCGTTTAAAAGACACCGAAGTACTCACCATCGCTACTGAAAGAGAGTTTGTTCTCTAAATAATTATCAAACGGTCTGGATAGGCTCAAAACCTATCCAGATTTTTTGTATCTTTGCCGAACAGAAACTACACTAAAAATGTCTTCTCGGCTACCCCTCTTTTTGTTTTTTGTTGTCATTGTCGTTGGCTGTGCGCCAACTGCGCCAGTTGTCGTTAATCGAAAGCCGTCTGCTCCCATCAACACGTCAAGTCAAAGTTATGACGAAGATCTGTCTATCGTTAGACCTCGATATAAAGATACTCCCATTACCAACAACTCTACAAAAAAACCAGAACCCAAACCAACAACTCTGTCGCAACCGCTGCAATTGGTAAACAAACAGGTTGATGCTATTTTAGATACTATTTCTATTCAAAACCGAGCCTTACGCTTCGCCGTTGGTTACAGAATCCAGATTTATGCTGGCAATCTGCGTACAGAAGCCGATGATGCCAAATTATTTGTCTATCAAAATTACCCCGAATTACTGCCATATATTGCCTTTACCAGCCCAACCTATCGGGTAAAAGTTGGTGATTTTATGAATAAATTAGATGCAGAACGCTATTTACAACAGGTTCGTCAGCAGTTTTCATCGGCCATTATTCTCCAAGATAAAATTGATTTAAAAAAAAGTTTATTAGTAAAATGAAGAAAAAAGCACTCATCACAGGTATTACAGGACAAGACGGTGCCTATTTGGCCGAATTGTTACTTTCAAAAAATTACGAAGTACACGGCATCAAACGCCGTAGCTCTATGTTCAACACTCAGCGTATTGACCATCTGTACGAAGACCCACACGAAAAAAACGTAAACTTACATTTGCATTATGGCGATTTGACAGACTCTACAAACGTCATCAGATTGATTCAAGAAATCCAGCCAGACGAAATTTATAACCTCGGCGCACAGTCGCACGTGCGGGTAAGTTTTGATGAGCCAGAATATACAGCTCAGGTCGATGGCTTGGGTACGATGCGAATCTTGGAAGCAGTACGTATGTTGGGCCTGACAAAGAAGACTAAAATCTATCAAGCCTCAACATCAGAATTATATGGCGGCGTACAGGGACACGCCCAATCTGAAACTACGCCCTTTTACCCACGTTCACCTTATGCAGTAGCTAAACTGTATGGATACTGGATAACTATAAATTATCGTGAGGCTTATGGTATGTACGCCGTCAATGGTATTTTGTTCAATCATGAGTCGCCACTTAGAGGCGAGACCTTTGTAACTCGTAAAATCACTCGAGCTGTGGCTCGCATTGCGCTGGGGCTTCAAGATAAAGTTTTTATGGGCAACATTGACTCGCTCAGAGACTGGGGCCACGCCAAAGATTATGTTGAAGCTATGTGGCTGATGCTGCAGCAAGACGTACCCGAAGATTTTGTTATTGCAACTGGTGTAACAACCCTCATTCGTGATTTTATTATCATGGCCTTTGCCGAAGTTGGTATTGAAATTGGTTTTTCGGGTCAAGCCGAGAAAGAAGTGGCTTATATCGTTAGTTGTTCAAATCCTGATTATCAATTACCAATCGGTAAAGAAGTGATGGGCATCGACCCACGCTATTATCGCCCAACCGAGGTAGATTTGCTACACGGCGACCCAACCAAAGCCATGACACAATTAGGCTGGAAACCAAAATACGACTTGGCGGCATTAGTCAAAGAAATGGTTGCCGCCGATTTAGAACTTTTTGAAAAAGACCTGATTTTGCAACGTGAAGGCCACCGAACGGCTAACTATCACGAGTAAACTCATTTTCTTGTCCAAATAACGACAAAGGCGGCCAAATGGCCGCCTTTGTCGTTATTGAATTAAAACTATTGATACCCTCAAAGCCCGCCCAAAAGGTCATTGACCGAAATTTGAAAATCTGTTATGGCTGGGCTTGCTGAACAAATGTCATCGTCTGTACAAATCGTAACCGTTTTGCGAGAAGTATAAACATAAATCGTTTGATTTTCTGGAAAAATATGCCACAAAACCTGTACACCTGCCTTAAAATATTCTATAACTTTGGTTTCTATTTTAATTGCATCGTCAGTTGGCGAAATTACTTCTATTACAAAACTCGGTATTGGTTCTTCGTTCTCATCGCTATTTGCTATTTGCTCGCCACTAAAATAAGCCAAGTCTGGTCGTCTTAGTTGAATACCCGTCAGTTTTACATCTTGTTCTGGTATGAGTAATCCTTGTTGTTTTTTCGCACTCGTCCCATCAAATAATTTCGATAGTCCATAAATTAGTTTTAAATGTTTTTTTTTCATCTTTTCTGATTTAATAATATCACCATCGTTCCACTCGTATTTATAGCCATCGACTGGGGCTTCCCAGTCAATAAATTCGGCAAGTGTGGTTGGAAATAATAATTGTTCGGTTACAGTTATCATAGCTTTGTTTTTTTATCCAAAGTTAATACTATTTTTTTCTAAATGACTACGTTCACAATCCGTTTAGGTACAACGATAACTTTTTTAGGCGCTTTTCCTTCGAGCCATTTTTGTACCATTTCACTGGCAATCACTTCTCTTTCAATATCGGCAATTGCCATGTCTGTTGCAAATGGTAATGCGACTCTTACTTTACCATTTATCTGAATTGGGTATTCAAAAATGGCCTCCTCCAAATGTATTGGATTGAAAGTAGGGTAGGGGGTTGTCGAGATACTTCCAGCCTCATGCCCCAAAACAGTCCACAACTCTTCTGAAATATGTGGTGCGTATGGCGACAGTAAAATAACAATTGGCTCTAAAATGGCTTTACTGCTACATTTTAGTTCTGTCAATTCATTTACGGCTATCATAAATGTACTCACTACGGTATTGAACGAATACCGCTCAATATCCTCTTCAACTCGTTTGATAGTTCGGTGCAATACTTTCAATTCAGGTGCTGACGGCTCTTTGTCATTTAGTTTCAGTCTTCCTGTTTGGTCTTCGTAAAACAACCGCCAAAATTTCCTCAAAAAGTTATACGTTCCGCTGATTCCTGTCATATTCCAAGGCTTTGCTTCTGTCAGTGGGCCCAAAAACATCTCATACAGTCGCAATGTATCTGCACCGTATTTATCAACAATATCGTCTGGGTTTACAACATTGTATTTTGACTTAGACATTTTTTCGACCTCCGAGCCACACACGTATTTGCCATCTTCCAAAACAAACTCAGCGTCAGCATATTCTTCCCGCCATTTTCTAAATTTATCTACGTCCAACACATCATTATCAACAATATTTACGTCCACGTGTAGTTTGGTAGTGCTGTATTGGTCTTTCAAATTAAAACTTACAAAAACAGGTCTGTTAGTTGTTCCTTCGGGGGCTGGGGCAGCTATCACTCGATATACAAAATTGCTCCTCCCCAAAATCATACCTTGATTGATGAGCTTTGCGACATACTCTTCATACGGTGTTACACCCAAATCTTTCAAAAATTTATTCCAAAAACGGCTATATAAAAGATGTCCTGTTGCGTGTTCTGAGCCACCTAAATACAAATCTACCCGTTGCCAGTAGTCTATCGCACCTTTACTCGCCAACTCAGTTTTATTATCTGGATTCATGTACCGATACCAATACCAAGACGACCCCGCCCAACCAGGCATCGTACTCAACTCGTACTCATAGTCATTTATAACTTCCCCTTCGGGAAGCTGGGGGGCTTTGTACTTCCACCCTTCGGCACGGCCCAATGGTGGCTCTCCCGTTTCGGTTGGCAAGTATTTGTCAATTTCGGGCAATAGAAGCGGTAACTCTGATTCTTGTATCAAGTACGGCAATCCATTTTTGAAATAAACAGGCACAGGCTCTCCCCAATATCGCTGACGACTAAAAACTGCATTTCTGAGGCGGTATTGAATTTTTCCTTTGCCGAGTTTTCGTTCTTCCAACCATTCAACTAATTGATTGGTGGCTTCTTTATACGTCATTCTGTCAATTATTCCAGAATTTATATAACGACCTTCTTTGGTATTATCGGCTTGCTTGTCAATGTCTTTCTGAGTGTCAAGGATTGGTATAATAGGCAAATCAAAATGTTTTGCAAAGTTCCAATCTCGCTGGTCTCCCGATGGTACGCCCATAACGGCCCCTGTACCATAACCCGCCAAAACATAATCAGCCAGATAAATCGGCACTTTTTCGTCATTAAATGGATTGATACAATAACTACCTGTAAACACACCCGATACTTTCTTTTCGGCCATTCTGTCCACCTCACTTCGGTTGGCCGCCCAGACGACATACTCATCAACGTTGGTTTTTTGATCTGCTGTTGTCAGCATCTCAACCCATTCATGTTCAGGGGCCAAAACCATAAAACTCACTCCATAAATTGTGTCTATTCGAGTAGTGAAGACCTCAATAGAAAGCCCCTCTTGAAGCTGATGCGCTATTTCAAACTTAACACTCACGCCCACACTTCGGCCTATCCAGTTACGTTGTTGTTCTTTCAGTGGTTCAGGCCAGTCTATTGTGTCCAATCCAGTCAATAGGCGGTCGGCATAAGCAGTTATTCTCATTGCCCATTGTTTCATTTTTTTTTGAACAACTGCATGACCGCCACGCTCCGATACTCCATCTTTGATTTCGTCATTGGCCAAAACCATTCCCAAAGCCGGACAAAAATTCACAACCGAATCGTCTGGATATGTCAAACGGTAGTCCAACAACAATCTATATTTTGTTTCTTCGTTCCATTCATTCCATTCTTGTGCTGTAAACTCTTTTGTATTTTCATCACAAACTGCCTTTACTTCTGCCGACCCTCCCGTCTCAAACTTTAAAATTAGCTCACTTATTGGCAATGCTTTATCGACTGTTTTGTCATAATAACTATTGAACAACTGCATAAAAATCCATTGTGTCCATTTATAATAATCTGGCTCAGATGTTCTTACTTCTCGGCTCCAATCATAACTAAAACCCAAACCTTTGAGTTGTTTTGTGTAGGTTCTTATATTGGCTTCGGTTGTTATGGCAGGGTGTTGCCCTGTCTGAATGGCATATTGCTCGGCAGGCAACCCAAAGCTATCAAAGCCCATTGGGTGCAAGACATTAAAGCCTTTGAGTCTTTTGTAACGGGCAATAATATCAGATGCTATATAACCCAGCGGGTGGCCAACATGAAGCCCAGCACCCGAAGGATACGGGAACATATCTAAAACGTAATACTTGGGGCGGCTTAGGTCAATTTCTGCTCTGAATGTTTTGGTTTCTTCCCAAAAATTTTGCCATTTTTGTTCAATCTTTCTGTGGTTGTATTCGGCCATGGTAGTTTTAATAGTTTTTACAAAATTAGTGTTTTTACCATCTAAAACCTATATTCGGGTCAAATCTCAAATTCTAAATCAATGAAATTTCTTTTCTTGCTCATTTTTACTATGAATATTTCCATCGCCCAAAAACCTGTTTTCGATTTGCAAGGTCATCGAGGTTGTCGTGGGCTTATGCCCGAAAATACTATTCCCGCTTTTTTAAAAGCCCTTGATTTGGGAGTCAATACCTTAGAGTTAGACGTTGTTATTTCAAAAGACCGTCAAGTTGTGGTATCGCATGAACCTTATTTTAACCCAGACATTACGACCGACCCAAAAGGTAAACAGCTTTCACAAATTGCCAAAACCAATTTGTATTTGATGAGTTATGTTGAAATCAAAAAATATGATTGCGGCTCAATTGGTAACCCTAATTTTTTAGAACAACAAAAATTAAATACCCATAAACCTCTTTTGAGCGATGTTTTTAAGGCCGTCGCCGAACATTGTAAGAATAACAAGTTGCCTTTGCCCAATTTTAATATTGAAATCAAAAGTGAAGAAAAAGAATATGACATCACTCAGCCACAACCCGCCCCTTTCTCTGATTTAGTTTATACCGTTATTCTCAAAAATATTTCTTTCGATAAAGTTACCTTACAAAGTTTTGATTTTGGCGTACTTAAATATTGGCATTTACAAACCAAAAACCTCAAATACCAAAAAATAAAACTTGCCGCTCTCGTTGCCAACATGAAAGGTATTGAAGCCAATCTTCAAGATTTAGGATTCGACCCCGATATTTACAGTCCATACTTCAAACTCCTTGATAACGAAAAAGTTGCATTTTTACATTCAAAGAACATTAGCGTTATTCCTTGGACAGTCAATGAAATTGCCGACATGAAAACAGTGATAGATTATAGGGTTGATGGCTTAATTACGGACTATCCAAATCGAGCAAAGGGGTTATTTTAGTGTTTTCAATCAGATGTCTTAATTATAAATCAACACAACAGCCACGAGGTCTAATGGCCAGTCTGATAGTTTTGAGAGTGATTTTTATTTTTCAATTCGTTAATTATCATTTCAGCAATGCCTATTCTAAACGACATATTGGTTTTTTTCTTAAAACGCCGAGCCGAACACATTGAGCATTTTCGGCGCAACCCCATTGACGTACAGCATCAAGTTTTTTATGAACTCGTGGGGTCTGCCAAAGATACAGAGTGGGGGAGAGCTTACGACTATCGTAGTATTCAAACTATCAGAGATTTTCAGAATCGAGTACCCGTCAGAAGCTATGAAGAAGTATTTCCATACATAGAACGAATCCTTAAAGGAGAACAAAACATACTGTGGCCGTCGGACGTTGAGTGGTTTGCAAAGTCATCGGGAACAACCAACGCCCGCAGCAAGTATATTCCCATTACACCCGAGTCGCTCGAAGAGTGCAACTACAAGGGAGGCAAAGATGTCATGTCTGTTATTATTGAAAACAAACCTAACACACTTCTTTTTGAGGGCAAGGGTCTTTCGATTGGCGGTAGTTTGTCTGCCAATCCCTACAATCCTCTCACAAATGTTGGCGATATTTCGGCTATAATCATGCACAATTTACCTGCTTGGGCCGATTTTATTCGTACCCCACCTATTGAGGTTGCTTTGATTGATAACTGGCAAGACAAGCTAACACAAATGACCAAAATCTGTGGAAATGAAAATGTAACGAGTATTTTGGGCGTACCTACTTGGACGATTGTACTTTTGGACTCTATTTTACAGCAAAAATCAATTACTTCACTACTTGAAATTTGGCCAAATTTTGAGATTTTTGTTCATGGAGCTGTTTCATTTGACCCTTATCGTACTTTATTTCAAAAAAAATATTTTCCCTCAAATCATGTTTTTTATCTCGAAACCTACAATGCTTCCGAAGGTTTTTTTGCTCTACAAGATGACTTTTCTCGGCCTGGTGAAATGCTATTGATGTTGGACTATGGTATTTTTTACGAGTTTTTGCCTGTAAGCGAATGGGAAAAAGAATATCCTAATGCGCTCACTCTCAACGAAGTAGAAGTTGGACATAACTATGCACTCGTTATTTCTACAAATAGTGGCCTGTGGCGTTATAAAGTGGGCGATACTGTTAAATTTACCTCAAAATATCCATTTAGGCTCAAAGTTAGTGGCCGTACTAAGCATTTTATCAATGTGTTTGGCGAAGAAATTATCATTGAAAATGCCGATGCTGCCATCATGTATGCCTGCCAACAGACAGGAGCAATTATGTCTGACTATACGGCTGGCCCAGTGTATATCGAAAACAAAAAGAAAGGTCGCCACGAATGGATTATTGAGTTCAGTGTTTCACCATCTGACTTAGCACATTTTACTGCCTCATTAGACCAGCACCTCCGTAGCATCAATTCTGATTACGATGCCAAGCGTTTTAATGACCTCGCTCTACTTGCGCCAATCGTTCATATTGCCCCTGTCAATACTTTTTATAACTGGATGGCTTCTCGTGGTAAACTTGGTGGCCAACACAAAGTACCTCGCTTGAGTAATTCTCGTGAATATTTAAACAATTTACTACAATTCCTTTCGTAACTTTGTGTCTGAAAACCAGCACACAATGATCAATTTTTTTTGCGAAGACATCGATTTCAAAGTTTCACAAATCCGAAAAACAAAGGCTTGGCTCAAAACTATTATCCTAAACGAGGGCTTTGAACTTAGAGACCTCAATTATTTGTTTTGTTCAGACGACTATGTTCTGAACATTAACCGTCAATACCTCAACCACGATTTTTATACAGACATCATCACTTTCGACAACAGTGAAATTCACTCACAAATTGAGGGAGACATTTTTATTAGTATTGAACGTGTCAGAGAAAATGCTTTAATGTTAAGTCAATCTTTTGATACTGAATTGTGTAGAGTTTTGGCTCACGGCTTACTACATTTGGTTGGTTACAACGACTTGACCGATGACCAAGAGAAGCAAATGAGAGCCAAAGAATCTTTTTATTTGTCTCTTTTTTAAAATTTAAAATTATTTTCACGTGAAACATTACACAGTTTTGCAAAATTATTTATATTATGTTCTCAAATTATGATGTAATTGTGGTAGGTGCAGGACATGCTGGCTGTGAAGCAGCAGCAGCAGCAGCCAATATGGGGTCAAAGGTTTTGTTGATAACAACAAACATGCAAACCATAGCACAAATGTCGTGCAACCCAGCAATGGGTGGAGTTGCAAAAGGACAAATTGTAAGAGAAATAGATGCTCTTGGTGGACAATCTGGGATAATTAGCGATAAGACCATGATTCAGTTCAGAATGTTAAATCGCTCAAAAGGGCCAGCAATGTGGAGTCCGAGGTGTCAGTCAGATAGAATGAGATTTGCCGAGGAGTGGAGAATGACGTTAGAACAAACACCGAACGTAGATTTTTGGCAAGATAGTGTAAATCAGATTTTAATAAAAAACAAAAAAGTGATTGGTGTAAAAACTACACTTGGGGTAGAGATAATTGCTAAGTCGGTAATACTAACAAATGGCACATTTTTGAATGGACTGATACATATTGGAGAAAAAAACTTTGGAGGGGGTAGGGTAGGAGAGAAGTCTATGACTGGAATAACAGAACAGTTGATTTACCTTGGTTTTGAATCTGGTCGTATGAAAACAGGAACGCCACCACGAGTTGATGCAAGAAGTTTGGATTTTAACAAAATGGAGGAGCAACTTGGAGATGACAAACCAAATAAGTTTTCATACACCGATACACCAACTCTAACTAAACAACGGTCGTGTTGGATAACCTATACAAACCAAGAAGTACACAATGAACTTAAAAAAGGGTTTGACAAATCGCCAATGTTTACAGGGCGAATACAAGGGTTGGGGCCACGGTATTGCCCTTCGGTTGAAGATAAAATCAACAGGTTTGCAGACAAAGATAGTCATCAAATATTTGTAGAACCCGAGGGCTGGAATACTGTTGAGGTGTATGTTAATGGTTTTTCAACATCATTGCCAGAAGATATACAACAAAAAGCGCTAAGAAAAATATCGGGATTTGAAAATGCAAAAATGTTTCGCCCAGGCTATGCAATCGAATACGACTACTTTCCACCAACACAATTAAAGCTGACTCTTGAAACACATTTAATAGAAAGTCTGTACTTTGCAGGACAAATAAACGGGACTACTGGATATGAAGAGGCTGCGTGCCAAGGCTTAATGGCTGGAATAAATGCACATAGAAAAATAAACGAACAAAATGACGTAATCTTAAAAAGAAGCGAAGCATATATTGGCGTATTGATAGACGACTTGGTAAATAAAGGTACAGATGAGCCATACAGAATGTTTACATCAAGAGCAGAATATAGAACATTACTCAGGCAAGACAACGCAGACATAAGACTCACTGGGCTTGGCCATACCATTGGACTGGCAAGTATAGAACGACTTGAAAGAGTAAATCAGAAAATTGAAAACTCGCAGCAAATTATAAATGAACTCAAAACTACAAAAGTGTCCCCAGACGAAATCAACGGATACATGGACTCAATCGAGGCAACCCAAATACGTGAAAAACAACCACTTAGCCATTTACTCAAACGACCACAAATAACAATAAAACAAGTCAAAGAAATGAGTGAGTCTATGCGTTTGTTCTTGAATAAGTTTGACGAGGAGTCGGTAGAGCAAGCCGAAATAAAGGTGAAATATGAAGATTATATTGAAAAAGAAAGACTAATGGTAGAAAAAGTAAATAAACTCGAAGATTTACAGATTCATACTACATTCGATTATGATAAAGTTTCAGCACTGTCTTTTGAGGGACGACAAAAACTAAAAAAAACACGACCGTTTACACTCGGACAGGCTTCTCGAATCAGTGGTGTTAGCCCAGCCGATATTTCCGTATTGGTAATACATTTGGGTAGATAAAAATAAAGAACAGTAATAGTACGTTTGAACAAAGGGGTAAGTTGCTTACCCCTTTGTTTATTTAAAAATAAAATTATGATAAAAAAAAATAGAATTGTAATTAAAGGTTTGATAATAATGAGTACAATAGCTTTTTTAACAACTTGCTCTCAACAAATTTCGCCAACAGGTGGAAAAAGAGATATAGTTGCACCAAAATTAAAAACGAGTATTCCGTTTAACAAACAAATAAATTACAACGAGAAAATAATTGAATTGATTTTTGATGAATATATTGTCGTAGATAATCTTCAACAAAAATTGCAAATAACCCCAGATGCAGGAGAGTACGATGTAAAATTAGAGCCTACTGGTTTAAAACTTATTTTCAAAAAATATTTTGAGAAAGACAATACATATTCTTTAGCATTTGGTGATGCCGTAAAAGATTTTAGTGAAAAAAATCCAGTTAAAAATTTAAAATTGGTATTCAGTAGCGGTTCTAAAATAGACTCTGCATCAATAAGCGGAACAATAAGAGACATTCAAAGTAGTAAGCCATTGTTAGATGTATTGGTGGGGCTATATAAAAAAAATGATACTCTCAATCTTGAAAAAATAAAACCAATATATTTTACACGAACAGATAGTGCTGGCCTATTTAGCGTAGAAAATATAAGATCTGGCACATACCAACTTGTAGCAATTGACGATAAAAATCGGTCAATGACATACAATAGTAAGAATGAGAGATTTGGATATTTAGAGGATAGTATCAACGTCAAGCCAAATACACAAATGTCAGGCGTTACGATAGGGCTTTATTATGCAGAAAATCTGCCATTAAAGGCCCGAAATAGCGTTTCCAGACTCAATTACTACACACTAAATTATAATAAAGGATTAGAAAAAATAAAGGTAACATTTATAGATTCAAAAGACAGTATTCCATTTTTTCAGCCGAGTAGTACCGAAATTCAATTCTTTAATACCAAAAATAGCAAAGACACCATTAGAATAAAAACAATAGTAACCGATTCGAGTGGAGTGGAGTTGGAGACAATCCAGAAAATAAAATTCAAAGACAATAAAGGGAATATAAAGGAAATAGCAAAAGACAAAGAAGCGTTTAGGGCAACGATTACGCCAAATTATAATGACGAAATAGACCCCGAAATAATAAAATATGTAGTAGTGTTTAACAAACCAATAGAAAAGTATGATTTGACCCAAATCAAAATGTATAGTGATAGTACAAAAGAAGAGGTACTGACTACGTCAAATTTTGAATGGTCAAATAATAAGTCTGTGCTGTCAATAAATCGAAAATTTGTGGGGAAAAAGGAACTTAAAATAGACATTCCAAAGGGTACATTTATTAGTATTGAAAACGATACATTGGCAACAAGCAAAGTGAAATTAAAGATAAAAAACGAAGAAGATTATGGTACGATAATTGGTAATATATTAAATGGTGACTCTAATGTAATTGTAGAGTTGTTGGACAATAATTTTAAAATTTTAAAATCAAGTGGGGAACTCCAATTTAAATTCAACTTTGTAAAACCAGGTGAGTATTACCTAAGAGCAATCGAAGATAAAAACAATAACAAAAAGTGGGACGGGGGCAACTTCAAGACTAAAAAACAGCCTGAAAAAATCAAGTTCTATCCAGAAATAATTAAGTTGAGGAAAAATTTTATTTTAGAGGGGCTGGAAATTAACTTATCCACAAAATAATTAACAGTGTGGATAAATATGCCTGATAATAATTAACAAAAATTACATAATTGGTTAATAATCACAGTATTTGTTATATTGATATTGACTGTGAAACGTCTTTTTCACATAACATGATTTAATGATTACTTAGATTCAAGTAATAAATGCAACTAACGAGGTTATCACAGAACATTTAGTTGAAAGACAAAGAAGAAGCGAACTTCCTCCTTGTCTTTACTAAG
>JAYVJH010000142.1:0-4419 GCA_043769455.1 Runella sp.
TGTGGGCTTAGTCGCCGCTCGTTGGTGATGTGCCGCATAAACTGTTCAAACAAATTGAGGTCTTTGGGAGTCATTCAGATAGATTTTGGTAAAATGAAAGCCAAATATATTAACTTTGAAGACAAAAAGCCAATTATGGGTATTAGATTGCTTTTGACAGAAAGATTGGGTAAAACAATTGGTTACGTTTTAAAGCATAGACCCATTTTGAAATAAGTGATATTGTTTTTTTGTGCATCTAATTAAGTGGAAATACGCTTTGAAATATTACGGAACTATTACACAGAGATTCACTGAGAAAAAGGGAGATACACAGAGAAGAAGTACTAAAAAAGCTCCGTGTATCTCTTTTAAAACTCCGTGAATCTCTGTGTAATAAAAAAATAACTCTCGTTTTATACGACCACGTACCCAAACTAAACAGGTCTATACTTTAAAACGTTACCAAACAATTATCTTGAACTTTAAAATATTGGTTTCAGTTTTATAAAAGCACTAAATATAAAAAAATGGAATCGTTTACTATTGAAATAAAAAATCCCAAAGCTATAAAGCTGCTATACGATTTGGTGGACTTAGACTTGATTATATTACACAAACCCCAGCCGTCTTGGAGTCAGCTTTGGGAGGAGTTAGATACAAGATTGCCTCAACATGACCCCAACATCACGGAAAAAGAAATTATAGATGAAATAAATCTGTACAGAGCCGAAAAGCCGTTAAGGTAAACTATTTGATGAAAATTATAATTGATACCAACGACTTTATTAGTGCGATTATTGGTAAAAACCATCGGCAAAAATTAGCTTTTGTATTGAACCAGCCAGATATTGAGGTTTTCGCAAGCGAGGACTTACTTAGAGAAATACGAGACGTTGGTTATCGTGAAAAATTCAGAAAATATGTAAGCATAGAAGACGTTGATATTTTTATTGAGGTGTTGCAAAAACGTCTAACTCTCGTCAAAACAACTTCCTTGGTCTTTGATAGTCCAGACCCAGACGATAATTATCTACTTGCGTTAGCCATTGATTCCAATGCAGACTATCTTATTACTGGCGACAAAAAGCACTTATTATCATTGAATCCCTATCAAGGAGTCCCCATTATTAGGCTTGACGAACTACTGACTATTTTACAAAAACGCTAAGATACCTATCATCTGGAATACAAGAGTTAAAACCTGTCATTCAGATAGATTTTGGTAAAATGAAAGCCAAATATATTAACTTTGAAGACAGAAAGCCAATTAGCCCCCAAACGAATGCAACCGACCGATACAGATTCAGTAAACCTCACAGAGTTCGACCAATTAGACCCTCGCAAATATATTATCATCAAGGGCGCACGTGCCAACAACCTCAAAAACATAGACGTGGCCATTCCTCGCAACAAACTCGTGGTTATTACGGGTGTGTCGGGGTCGGGCAAGTCATCGTTGGCTTTTGATACGCTCTTTGCCGAAGGCCAACGAATGTACGTTGAGAGCCTTAGCAGCTACACCCGTCAGTTTTTGGGACGAATGGAAAAGCCAGACGTGGACTATATCAAGGGTATTTCGCCGGCTATTGCTATTGAACAAAAAGTAAACACCAAAAACCCCCGCTCGACGGTAGGCACTACGACCGAAATTTATGATTATCTAAAATTGCTTTTTGCCAGAGTAGGCCAAACGCAGTCGCCGCTTTCGGGCAATGTAGTCAAAAAAGACACGGTGAGCGATGTCGTTAATTTTGTGCAATCGTTTGACGAAGGGCAGCGAGCAATGGTCATGGCCCCGCTCATTGTCAAAGAAAACCGAAATCTTGAAGCCGAGTTAAAAATTTTATTGTCAAAGGGTTATACCAGAATAGTAATCGGTGAAGATGTGGCCTTTATTGAAGATACACTAAATGATACTCACTCAATTACTCAGTCTAACAATCACTCAATTAATATTTTAATAGACCGTATTAGTGTCAAGCCCAACGACGAAGACAATCAGTTTAGACTTTCGGACTCTGTCCAGACGGCATTTTTTGAAGGTGAGGGTACTTGTTTTGTGAACATTGTAGGACGAGAAACACGACAGTTTTCAGATAAATTTGAACTGGACGGCCTGACTTTTGAAGAGCCAACTGTCAATTTATTTAGTTTCAACAATCCGTATGGGGCTTGCAAAACTTGCGAAGGCTTCGGGCGGGTGTTGGATATAGACCGAGATTTGGTGATTCCAGACAAATCGCTTTCGGTTTTTGAAGGGGCCATTGCACCTTGGCGTACCGAAAAACAAAGCGATTGGCTGAACCCACTACTCAGAAATGGCATCAAGTTTCATTTTCCGATTCATAGACCTTATAAAGAACTAACGCCAGCCGAAAAAGAACTACTCTGGACGGGCAATGAGTACTTTAAGGGACTAAATGCTTTTTTTGAATATTTAGAATCGCAAACGCTCAAAGTCCAATACCGAGTTATGCTTTCACGCTATCGTGGCCGAACGTCTTGCCCCGACTGCCGAGGCTCGAGGCTCAGAAAAGATGCCAGTTATGTAAAAATTCAATACTCCCTTCCCCCTGAAGGGGGTTCTATTTCTTCTGCTCAGGGGGCAGGAGGTACCTCCATCACCGATATTGTACTGATGCCGATTTCGGAAGCATTGGTGTTTTTTCAAAAACTAATATTGCCAGACTATCAGCAGCTTGTAGCCAAACGCATTGTAACCGAAATTACCAATCGACTCGAATACATGACTCGGGTGGGGCTGGGCTACCTAACCCTGAACAGGCTTACGGGGTCTTTGTCGGGTGGTGAGTTTCAGCGTATCAAATTGGCTACTTCGCTGGGTAGTGCGCTGGTAGGTTCTATGTATATTTTGGACGAACCGAGCATTGGCCTGCACCCACGAGACACTCGGCAGTTGGTGAGCGTGCTGGAGTCGCTTAGAGACATGGGCAATAGCGTAATAGTTGTCGAGCATGAAGAAGAAGTAATGCGTGCCGCCGACCAAATTATAGATATTGGTCCCGATGCGGGTAGTTTGGGCGGAGAGTTGGTGTGGCAAAGCGGCCTAACCAGCCCCCTAACCCCCAGAGGAGGAACTTATAAAAATGGTATCTCGCATACTTTCAATTTTTTGACTAATACCGATCAGATTGCTACCCCAACATTCAGACGGAAGGCTACGCATTTTATCGAAATCAATGGGGCATCAGAAAACAACCTGAAAGACGTATCGGCCAAGTTTCCGTTGGGTACTTTTACGGTCGTTACAGGTGTGTCGGGTTCGGGTAAGTCCACCCTGATTCGTAAAATATTGTATCCAGCCATTAGCCGAGCCAAAGGCGAAACCAGTGAGGAAGTGGGCAAATTTGTAGATATTAAAGGGAGTTTAGACCGAATTGATGTCGTAGAAATGGTCGATCAAAACCCAATTGGAAAATCAACCCGCTCAAACCCAGTTACATACATCAAGGCTTATGACTACATCAGGCAGACAATGGCCGAGCAGCATTTGGCCAAAGCACGAGGCTATAAACCGTCTCACTTTTCGTTCAATATCGAAGGTGGCCGCTGTGAAACTTGTCAGGGCGAGGGTATTATCAAAATCGAAATGCAGTTTATGGCCGACATTCACCTCAAATGTGAGGGCTGTGGTGGCAAGCGTTTCAAACAAGAAATATTAGACATCAAATACCCCAACACCGATGGTAGCCGCTCGGTGGACATTGCCGATATTCTGGATATGACGGTGGACGATGCCATTGGTTTTTTTACAAATGAAGAACCCAAATTAGTAGAAAAACTCAGGCCATTGCAAGAAGTGGGGCTGGGATATATTAAGTTGGGGCAGTCTTCCAATACCCTGTCGGGAGGAGAAGCACAACGGGTGAAGTTGGCGTTTTTTTTGAGTAAGTCAAACCCCAACCAAGGCCGTTCACTCTTTATTTTTGACGAACCAACAACGGGCTTGCATTTTCACGATATTCAAAAATTACTCAAAGCATTTAACGCATTGGTCAATCAGGGCGATACGGTGATTGTGATTGAACACAACATGGAGGTCATCAAGTCGGCAGACTGGATAATAGACCTCGGCCCCGAAGGCGGCGACTTGGGTGGCTATATTACTTTTGCAGGCACTCCCGAAGACATGGTATTATTAGAAAACAACTACACGGCGAGTTTTTTGAAGGATAAATTAAAACCTTAAAATAAATCAAAACCTTATTGTGCTGTTTGCCTTTGTTGGTGTTTTCACCAACAACTCGGACGGCAGCTTGTTGGTGAAAACACCAACAAAGGCGCAAAAATACCACGCTACTACCTACTTGACATAAAATAAATGAAAGTATCAGACCCGTTTAAAATATTGACACCCAACGAAAGATGGGCACCGACACAAAGCCAAATGGACGCTTTTCAGAATGTCTATGAAAA
>JAYVJH010000143.1:0-1872 GCA_043769455.1 Runella sp.
CTTAGGTGGGTTTGGTTGATGAACAATACAGAGCAATGCCAAAAAATACAGCACGCCCTCCGATACTTCGTCTGCCCAAAAAGTATTATCGTCTTTATCAAAAAATTTAAGCCGTAGTTTTGAAACCTCTCCCTCTTGTACGGCTGGCGTACCAATGCCCACCAAATCGCCCACACAGTCGGCCAATCCTTTTTCTATTTCTTTAAATTGTTTTTTATTATTTTGGCTCAAATTAAACAAAAACGGCACTAAATTGGCACAATCGCCCTCAACGTGCTGGTCGCCTGAGAGTGCATAAACGCCTGTAAACTTGTTTGGGTCGGGTTTGTAGATTCTGAGAAATGGAATATGGGACTGAACTTTATATAGCTCTTCGGCTCCTGCTATCTTTAAGTTCCTGCTTATATGTTGCCATAGTTCTTTACTACATAAATTTGTAACTATTTCTCTGTGATTTAGCTTAGTTGTCAAAAATTTATTCAAAGGTCTTGATAGGTGTAGCTTATATTTATTTTCAAAAATCTCTGTCTCTATTCTAATTACTTCTGATTTTAGTTTCAAAAAATAAAAATCAAATAGATTTTCGTCAATTTCAAAAAATATTCGTTGATAAAAAAATTCAATCGCTTTCAGCAAATTACTTTTACCCGAGTTGTTAGGGCCTATCAGCAAATTTACCCGCTGGAGATCGAGCGTAATATTTTTGAGACTTTTAAAGTTTTCGACGTGTATCTGTGTGAGCATGATTTCTATTTTTTAGTTTTAACAATCAACAACAAACCTACGAAAGTAATGGCACCGTTGAGTATAAGCCGCTCAAAACCAATTTTATAACCACCAAACCAGTCGGCAGAATGATTGACGATATAGTAAGTCAAAAATGGCGATAGTACGCAAACTAAAGGCACAAATTTGTCTTTGATAGGTATTTTTAGAAATAGGCCAAAGGTAAAAAGCCCCAAAAGTGGGCCATAAGTATAACCAGCCAAGTCAAATACTGCCGAGATAACGTCTTCGCTATTGAGTTGTTTGAAAATAATAATGACCACAAAAAACAAAGCCGAAAAACCAATATGTACCCAATGTTTGATGCGCTTGCGCTCTGTTTCGGGGTGTTGCTCGATGTTCATAAAATCTATACAAAAAGCGGTAGTAAGAGCCGTAAGGGCAGAGTCTGAACTGGCGTAAGTAGCGGCAATAATACCCAACAAAAACGTAACAGCAGCCACAGCCCCAAAGTGATTGCCGAGGGCAAGCATTGGGTATAATTCATCGGTTTTCTTGGGTAATTCTATGCCCATTTGCGCTACATAAGTATAGAGCAATGCGCCCAAACTCAAAAACAGAATATTGACAAAAACGAGTACGATATAAAACCAAAACATATTTTTTTTGGCTTCGCCGATGTTTTTACAAGTGAGGTTTTTTTGCATTAGGTCTTGGTCGAGGCCAGTCATAACGATAGCAATAAACGCACCCGACAGCAGGTCTTTGACGAAATAGTGTTTGCTGTTTGAGTCTGTTTCCCAAATTTTAGAATAAGGACTTGCTTTGATAGTACTGACGAGGTCAAAGAGTCCAAGGTTTAACTGGTTGGCAATCAGTATAATAGTAATAATGAGAGCGGTCAATAAAAAAAACGTTTGGAGGGTATCTGTCCAGATAATAGTCTTGACACCACCCTTGTAAGTATAAACCCAGATAAGGGCAATGGTGATAAGTACAGTTAGTTCAAACGGCACACCAAGCCCTTGAAAGATAGCGAGTTGAAGTACATTCACGGCTACATAAAGCCGAATAGCCGAGCCGACAGTACGAGAAAATAAAAAGAAAAACGAGCCTGTTTTATAAGACCAAAAACCAAATCGTTTG
>JAYVJH010000144.1:0-2005 GCA_043769455.1 Runella sp.
TGACCAGCCCACAACTGTATGGTTTCGATTTCGGCCTCAGTTAGCCCTCGTTCGTTGGCATAGTGCTGAAAGCTACGGTCGGCAGGAAACGGCGGCATGTATCTGATAGCCGTAACTTTGGCAATAAACTGTGAGCGTTTGGCTACGTCTTCGTAGTTGTCGAGCCTAAACGGCCCAATTCCCCCAATTTTATGGCAACCCACACAATTTTTCTGAATTATTGGCTGGACGTACTTTGTGTAGTCGGCTTTAGATTGACAAATTGCTAAATTACACTGTAAAAAAAACAATAAAAGCAGGTAACATACACGCATAAACTATTTACATTTTTCCGTGATTTGTACGAAAACTATGGCACGATTGGAGCGAAAAATTTATCCTGAAAACAATACTACAACCGTGCCACAATCAAAACTCTATATTTTTTTAGTTTTTGGGGCCAATGAATTTATCCATTTTGCTATTTTTAGGGCTTCGTCCTTTGGTACATTTGGCAGAGCGGCCATCGGAATATAGCCAGGCCAGTTGGCGGGCTGTGGTTTGTAAATCAGTTCAACGATTTTTTCGGGTGTGTATTTTTTTCGAGCTACGGCCTTGTACGATGGCCCAATCAACTTGGTGTCGGCGTTGTGGCAAGCCAAGCAGGTATTTTTGGAAAGCAATGCCTCAATATCAGCAGGTATTTTGGTGGCTTGCGCCTGAGATACAACCGCCGAAAGCATAATTAACAATGAGATACCAAGCGATAATGTTACTTTTTTCATGATTAAAATAAATACAAAGTGGGTGGATAAACAACGACAATAACGCAAATTTATGTTATAAAGTTTACATTTTTATAGATTCCATTTTTGGGGTCAGCCAATTGATTATCAGTAAGGCTATCAAGTAAGACGAGCCAGCGATAATAAACAAAGGTAAATAGCCAAAATGAACTCTAATAGGGCCAGCGACTGCCGACAGTAAAATGCCTCCAACTGCCCCAAACATACCACCAATACCTGTTACAGAGGCTACGGCACTTTTTGGAAAAAGGTCAGAGGCAAAAGTATAAATATTGGCCGACCAGCCCTGATGTGCAGCCGTTGCCAACGAAATGAGCGCAATGGCTATGTAAATATTGTGCGTTTGGGCTGCAAAAAAAATCGGAACAACACAGAGCGCACAAATCAACATTGTGGTTTTGCGGGCTTTGTTGAGGCTCCAGCCAGCCTGCATAAACCGAGACGACAACCAACCAAAGAAAATACTGCCGCCATCAGAAATAATATAGATTACCAAAAACGGTAGCCCGACTGTTTTTAGGTCTAATTTTTGGTCGAGGGCTTCGTTTGAATTGAAAAAATCGGGTAGCCATGTCAGATAAAACCACCAGATGGGGTCGGCCATAAACTTACCAACAATCATAGCCCAAGTCTGGCGATAGCCCAAAAGCTGGGCCCACGATAGTTTGGTTTGGTTGAGTTGGGTTTCGTTTTTTTCATCTTGATGTATGTACGCAAGCTCTTCGGCATTGACTTTTGGGTGGTTGTCGGGGCTGCGGTAGTTGAGCCACCAAGCCACCAAAACCAAGAAACCCAGCAAACCTGTACTGATAAACGACACTCGCCAGCCAAAATGAAGCGTCAAGTACGGAACACCGATGGCCGTGGCAATGATACCCACATTGGCCCCAGCATTAAAAAGTCCATTGGCAAAAGCCCGCTCTTTTTTGGGAAACCACTCTGCCACCGATTTGATAGCCGATGGAAAATTGCCAGCTTCGCCAATACCCAACAAAGCTCGAGTACCCATTAGCCCACGCAATGAGCCTACAAAGGCATTGGCCACGCCAGCTATACTCCAAATAAAAATGGCTACCGAAAACCCTTTTTTTGTTCCAATTTTATCAATCAACCAGCCAATAACTATAAAACCAATGGCATAGGCTACCTTAAAAGCCGTGTCCACCAAGCCGTACTGAATCTTGAAAGTATCTAAGTCGGCTTGTGTTAAGATATGGCTG
>JAYVJH010000145.1:0-6051 GCA_043769455.1 Runella sp.
CAATTAAGATTTTCAACACACTTTCTTACACGCACTTATCTGAATTGATGCGAATAAAAGAGCCATTGAAGCGTACTTTTTATGAAATAGAATGTATAAAATGTGTCTGGACACAGCGAGAGCTAAGTCGGCAAATCCACTCACTTTACTTTGAACGAATGGCATTATCATCAGAACACGCAAAATTATCAAAGATAGTTGAGCAAAAAAATGTTCCGGTAAATACTGCTGATTTTATAAAAGATGAGCATATTTTTGAATTTTTGGGGTTGCCATCTAATATAATAGAAGAGTCGGACTTAGAAAATGGGATAATCAATCATTTACAGACATTTATTCTTGAATTAGGTCACGGGTTTTGTTTTGAGGCTCGCCAAAAGAGAATTTTAATTGGGGAGGAATATTATTACATTGACTTGTTGTTTTACCATCGAATTTTGAAGTGTCATGTCATAATAGAATTGAAGATGGGTAAATTTGAACACAGCCACGTTGGTCAAATGACAACGTATCTCAACTATTTCAAAGAAACCCAAATGACGGAGGGCGACAATCCTCCAATCGGCATTTTGCTTGTTACTGAAAAAGATAAAGCGTTGGTACACTTTGCAACAGCAGGAAATGATAGCCTGTTTGTGAGTAAATATCAGTTGTATTTGCCTACACAAATACAACTGGAAAATTTTATAGCCAAAGAATTAAGCAATAACTATTTATGACTTTCCTCGAAAAATCGGCCCAATATGTGTTTGACAAAGCGGGCAATACAACACAGTTAGAAAACGTATGTGTGGTTTTGCCCACTCGCCGTGCTGTATATTTCTTCAAAAGAGCATTGGCCCAATGTGCCAACAAGCCATTTTTGGCTCCCGAAGTAGTAGCCATCGACGACTTAGTGTCGAGCCGCTGTGGGCTACAAATTGCCGACAATGTTAGTCTGTTGTTTGAACTGTATGATGTTTTCAAGAAAGTAGATGAAAAAATAACCTTCGATAAGTTCTTGCAGTGGGCTTCGGTGCTGCTCAAAGATTTTGACAACATTGACCTCTACGAAATTAAAGCCGATTATGTGTTTGGGTACATTACTGAGGCCAAATCGTTGGAACGCTGGCGGGTGGACTGGCCCAAAAACCAAGTATCGACCGATAGCCCTGCTGTGCAGAGTCAGTTTTTGTTGTTTAGTAATTTACTCAAAGTTTATACCCTTTTTCAAGAACAATTACTCTCCCAAAACCGAGCCTATCGTGGCCTGGCCTACCGTACTCTGTCCGAAAACGTAGAAGAGATATTGTTGGGAATAAGTCCAGAGTCCAGAGTCGTGAGTCCAGAGTCCAGAGACGTATTATTATTGCCCAAGACCCAAGACTCAAGACCCATGACATTCTACTACTTCGTTGGTTTCAATGCCCTTAGTACGGCCGAAGAGAATATCTTCAAGAAACTAATCAAAGCCAAACGTGCCGAATGTTTGTGGGACACCGACAATTATTATATGTCTGACAATCAGAATATTGAAGGCGGTGAACTATTACGAAAATACAAAGCCGCAGGCTGGGCTGGCGACTGGAAATGGTCGGAGGACTATTTGATGAACAACCCCAAAGAAATTCATACCTATGCCGTTCCTAATGCCAGTATGCAGGCCAAAGTAGCGGGCGACATTTATAGCGACTGGCTACACAGCGGCAAAGGCGGCAACGATGACCGCCCCGTGGCCATTGTACTGGCCGATGAAAACCTACTCGTACCGATGCTGTACGCTCTCGACGACGACGTACAAGATCTGAACGTTACGATGGGCTTGGCCTTGAAAAATTCACTGCTTTTTACTTTGATTGATTCTTTGTTTGAGTTGCAGTTTACCATCGCCGAGTTTAAGTCCAAAGAAGGAAAAGAGTTTAAGATTCCGAAATTTAACCACCGAACGATTCAAAAAGTATTGAATCACCCGTTTATTAGGCGATATGAATATTTGGCTTTACAGCAAGAAGATGCCACACGGCAGAGCATTATCCAGAAAACAATTAGGCACATTCAGCAAAACAATTTAGTATATTTGGACTCTAAACAAATGCTTGAATTGGGCGACAATCACCCGTTGTTTCAGGTGCTTTTTGTGCGGTGGCCCAATAATCCGCAGCAGATTATTAGTACGCTTTATCAGTTAATTGACTTATTGAGAGGTGTTTACAAAGACACTCAAAACGCAATCGAAACCGAATACCTATATTTGTTTTATACGCTACTGAAACAACTCGAAACAACGCTTTCGACCGAACACGTTGAAAAACTAAATCTCAAAACTTTCAAATCGTTTTTGTATGAGCTGATTCGCAATACCCGTATTCCGTTTAATGGCGAGCCGCTGAGTGCCTTGCAAGTGATGGGTATGCTCGAAACCCGAACGCTGGACTTTGACCGAGTCATTGTTTTGTCGATGAATGAGGGCGTGCTGCCAAGTAGCAAACGTCAAAATTCATTGATTCCGTGGGATATTGCCCGTGAAGTAGGTCTGCCGATTTATGCCGACCAAGATGCTGTAATGTCTTATCATTTTTACAGACTCTTGCAGCGTGCCGAAGACATCAGGCTCATTCATGTAACCGACCCCAATACCTACAATGGCGGTGAAGAAAGTCGTTTTTTGATGCAAATTGAGCATGAATTGGTACTGAACCCCAAAGCAAAAATCAGCCTGACGAAACATACCGTATTGTTTAAGGCAGAAGTTGCCGAAAAAATTGAGCCAAATCATTCGACTGATTGGGAGATTCCCAAAAGCGAAGAAACCTTACAATTTATAAAAACACAACTACAAACCCGTGGACTATATGCCACACATTGGGGGCAATATTTAAAGTGTTCGTTGCAATATTATTTTAACAGAGTGGCCAAAATATCGGAAGACGAAGACGTTGAAGAACGCATGAACGCCGCCGAGTTTGGCTCGTGGATTCACAATGTTTTGGAACAGATTGATATATTGTACCTCATGGACGGACTGGCTGTAAGCAAAGCCCAAATCAAAGAAATATTACGACAGGAGTTCGACAAACAGTTTAGAGGCTACGAAGCCGATGCGGGAATCAATCATCTGATATATGAAACTGCCGAGCAAACAGTACTGGCTTTTCTGAAAGCCCAAACCGACCGCAACGACGGCCTGCAAGTGTTGGCGACGGAGCAAAACTTAGAAACGCAAATTGATGTTTCGTTTGGCGGTGAAGACATTAGTGTAAAAATTGCTGGAAAAATTGACCGTGTAGAACTTATCGGCAACCTGATACGAGTAGCAGACTATAAAACTGGAAAAGTAGATGTACTTAAATTTAAGCCCGAAAACTTAGAAAGCCTAATGCTCGAAAGCGGCAAACCCGACGACGAAAAAATACGGCAGTTGTGGCTCTATCAGTATTTGGTACTCAAAAAAATGCAGCAAGAAAGCGGCCTCAAACTACGTGAACAAACCTACCACTCTGACCAATATGACGTTACGGCAGGTTTTTATTCGCTTCGTAATATCAGTAAAGGGTTTATTACCAACCCTTTGACTTTTGGGTCAAATCTATCTGCCGATGACTATATTATCCAATCCGAAAAGTATATTGGGCGGTTTGTTACCGAAAAACTACTAAACCCCAACGAGCCATTCACCAAAACAAACGATATAAATACTTGTAAATATTGTGATTTTAAAGATATTTGTGGGAGATAAGTGTAATGAGTGAATTAGTAAAAAATAGTTTAACTTTGTTCTAAATTAGTATTTGTTATGGAGTTATTATCAGAAATTTCTGCCTTAGACCGAACCGTGCAATCTTGGGGATTTGCCACAGTCCAACATTTTGCTAACGAACAGGCAAAAAACATTTTGCAACAAAAAATGGCTTATTATAAAAGTAAAGTTGATTTTTTTGAGCAAAAATATACTTTAAATTTTGTTGAATTTTGTAAAAAATTCGATGAAATAAAAAACCATTCTCTCCTGGAAAAAGAAGATGATAGCTTACATTGGGAAACTGCTATTGACGTAATAGAGTCTTACCAATTTGAGTTTGACGCTTTGTTTTTATGAATAAAATCATTGAACAGTTTTGGGATATCATTCAAGATTTTAGGTGCGTACAAGAGCGTTCTGACTCCAAAATATCGGAACTAAAAATAAGGATTATTTTTAGAGATAATTCTATACTCGAGCACACTGAAATAAAAGTACATGATATTCAAAAGCGCAAATATTCATTCCAATGGATGACTGCTTCTTATGACTTAATCATTCGTTGGGACAACGCTTTTCATCATTCGCAGATTACTACGTTTCCTCATCACAAGCATATTGGAGACGAAAAAAATATAGTCGAATCTAACGATATATCATTGCTGGAGGTATTGCTCGAAATACAAGGACTGATAAAAGTTCATTCAAGCCCTCCGCAAAAACAAAAGTAAATCAAACCCAAATTCAACATGAAAATAACAAACAAACTCATCGCCGTCGCCGCTATCGTTTTGATGGCCGTGGCCTGCAACAAACCAAAAGAAACAACCAATCCACCCAAAATGCAAGCAGACTTTCCAACGGCACCTGTTGCCACCAAAAAACCACAGACTTTCAACAACCATGGCTACAGGCGTGTGGACGATTATTTTTGGCTTAAAGACAAAACTAATCCCGACGTAATTGCCTACCTCAATGCCGAAAATGCCTACACAGATACCGTTATGGCCAGTACCAAAGACCTGCAAGCCAAATTGTTTGAAGAAATGAAAGGCCGTATCAAAGAAGATGATGCCTCTGTACCAATGTTGAACAACGGCTACTATTATTATTCAAAAGTAGAAAAAGGAAAACAATATGGGGTGTCGTGTCGCAAGAAAGGCAACGTTGGTGCAGCCGAAGAAATAATTTTTGACCAAAATAAACTCGCCGAAGGCACAAAAGCCTTTATTTGGGGCGGTTACGATACATCAGACGATAACACCATTGCGGCCTACGTCAGTAACAAAACAGGCTCGTATGCAGAATATGAATTGCGGTTTAAAGACCTTAAAACAGGTAAAGACTTACCAGATGTAATCTCAAAAATGTCTGGAAATATGACTTGGGCAGCTGACAACAAGACTGTTTTTTATGGTGTACCCAATGCAGCCTTGCGTTCTTATCGTATTTATAAGCATACATTGGGCCAACCAAAAGATGAGTTGGTGTATGAAGAAAAAGATGAAATGTTTAATGCCTACGTGGGTCGGTCGAAGACCAAAAAAATGATT
This sequence comes from Runella sp., assembly GCA_043769455.1. GTDB lineage: Bacteria > Bacteroidota > Bacteroidia > Cytophagales > Spirosomataceae > JAYVJH01. The sequence continues at coordinate 5,272 of JAYVJH010000145.1, forward strand.
ATGATTGGTGTTTCGAGTTTTACAAGTTCTGAAACACGGTTTATTCCAGCCGACCAGCCCACTGCTAAGTTTCAATTATTTTTGCCCCGCCAAAAAGACATTCAGTATGGCGTTGATGACTATACCGACCGCTATTTTATAACTTGGAAAGACCCGCAGAGCAAAAATCAGAAAATATATGAAGCACCCAAAACTGATTTTGCAGACAAAACTAAATGGAAAGAAATCATAGCTCACGACCCCAAAGCCAAAATCGAGGGCGTTGATGTGTTCGAGAAATTTATGGTCGTAACCAAACGTGTTAATGGTCTGATGCAGATGAACGTCCGTGAAATAGCCAATGGCCAGACCAAAACTGTTGATTTTCCTGAACCAGTTTATACGGCTTATACCAACGGCACGCCCGAGTTTAACTCAAATACTTTTCGGTATTCTTATACGTCCCTCAATCGCCCTACTACGACTTACGACTATGACATGACGACCAATACCAGTATTAAATTGAAAGAGCGTGAAGTACCAAGTGGTTTTAAACCAGACGATTATGAAGTAAAACGCCTGTGGGCCACAGCCAAAGACGGTGTAAAAGTACCGATGGCGATTGTCTATAAAAAAGGCATGGATTTAGACGGCTCAAACCCTACTTTCTTGTATTCGTATGGTTCGTATGGGGCTTCGTCTGATGCTTATTTCAATTCCAATATATTTAGCTTAGTCAATAGAGGTTTTGTTTATGCCATTGCCCAGATTAGGGGCGGCTCAGACTTGGGCGAAGAGTGG